>JBBRIK010000725.1:0-4132 GCA_038221045.1 Gemmatales bacterium | reverse complement strand
CCACGGTCGAGGTCGAGAACATTCACTCGCAGATGGCGCGGACCGGCGATATCGCCTGGGCCGTGCGCCTCGGCAATGCCGAGACGGCCGTGCCGCGCTTGCTGGCCATGCTCTGCATCCTCGCGGTCTTTCTGCCGTCGTTCCTGATGCAGGGAGCGGCCCGCGCCCTGTTCGTGCCGCTATCGCTGGCCGTCGGCTTCTCGATGGTCGCGTCCTATCTGCTGTCGAGTACGTTCGTGCCGGTGCTGTCGGTCTGGCTGTTGCGGCATCACCACACGTCGGAGAAGAAGCTCGGACGATGGTCCTTCGATGCCCTGCGCGGACGTTACGCGGGCGTTCTGAAGAGGTTATTACCTGCACGCTGGCTGCTGCTCGGAGGCTATCTGGCCGTTGCCTTGCTGCTGGTCTTCTGGTGGTACATCGATCATCCCGGCGTCGGCACCGAAATCTTCCCGACGGTCGATGCGGGACAGTTCCAACTTCGGCTCCGCGCTCCGACGGGAACGCGCATCCAGAATACCGAGGCGCTGACGAAGAAGACCTTGCAGCTGATCGAGGACGCGGCCGGCCAGGGCAACCTTGCGACGACGGTCAGCTACGTCGGCGTCGTGACGCCGAATTACCCGATCAACAACGTCTATCTCTGGACAAGCGGGCCGGAAGAGGCGGTGTTGCGCATCGCCCTCAAGCGCGGCAGCGGCATCCGCGTGGAGCAACTCAAGGAGCAACTGCGCGACGAGCTGCCGGAGAAACTCGGCGCCTGGCTGCGCGAACGCTTGCTGGCCGACGGGCTGACGCGCGAGGCGGCGGCCGAGCGCGCGCGCGGTCTGCGCTTCTCCTTCGAGCCGGCCGATATCGTCAACGAGGTCATGAGTTTCGGCGCGCCGACGCCGATCGAGATCGCGGTCAGCGGGCCAAAGCTGATGGAGAGCCGGGCCTATGCCGAGAAGGTGCGCGAGCAGCTCGTGAGCATCCGTTCGCTGCGCGATCTGCAATTCCTTCAGCCGCTCGACTATCCCACGCTCGACGTCAAGATCGACCGCGAGAAGCTCGGGCGGATGGGCGGCACGATCAAGGGGACTACGGATTCGGTCGTCAGCGCGACGTCGTCGAGCCGGTACATGATGCCGCTCTTCTGGCCCGATCCGAACACCGGCATCGGCTTTCAAGTGCAGGTCGAGATCCCCCAGGACCGCATGAAGTCGGAACTGGACCTGGAGTTGCTTCAGATCCCTTCGGAGACCGGCAAAGTGCTGCGGGTCCGCGACGTCGGCGGCATCCAGCGCAATGTGATGCCGGGCGAGTTCGACCGCTACAATATGCGCCGACTCGTCAGCCTGACGGCGAACATTCAGGGCGAAGACCTCGGTCGGGTTGCGAACCAGATTGAGACGGCGCTGGAAAAGGCGGGCGCTCCGCCGCGTGGGACTCTCGTCAATGTGCGCGGCCAGGTGGTGCCGATGCGCGCGATGTTCCGCGATCTCGCGCAAGGGCTGGGCCTCGCGGTAGCCGTCATCTTCTTGCTGTTGACCGCGTATTTCCAGTCGCTTCGTCTGGCGCTTGTCATCGTCCTGACGTCTCCGGCGGTGATCGTGGGCGTCGCCCTCGCCCTGTTGGCCACGCGGACGACGCTCAACTTGCAGTCGTTCATGGGGGCGATCATGGCCATCGGCGTGGCCGTCGCCAACTCGATCTTGCTCGTCACCTTCGCCGAGCGCGCCCGGCGCAGCGGGGCGACCGCGCTGGAAGCAGGGGCGGAGGGAGGCCGGCAGCGTTTGCGGCCGATCCTGATGACGAGTTTCGCGATGATCGCCGGCATGGTGCCGATGGCGCTGGGTCTGGGAGACGGCGGCGAGCAGACCGCGCCGCTGGGACGTGCCGTCATCGGCGGCTTGCTGGCGGCGACGTTCACCACGCTGTTCGTGCTGCCGGCCCTGTTCGCGGTGGTGATGAGGGGAGCCAGTATCAAGTCGCCATCGCTCGATCCCGAAGACGCCGAGAGCGTCCATCACAAGCAACTCGACCCGCTCTGACGCGGAACCAGCACACTTACGCCGTTCGGAGATTCGCACATGAGATCCCTGTTGTTCGTCCCCGTTCTGCTCCTGTTCGCGGGAACGCCCGCGCAACCATCGCCTGTCGCGGAGGAAGAGTCCGTCGAGACCGTGAAGCCTGTGCGGCGGACGCTGACGCGCAAGATCGAGCAGCCGGGCGAGATTCAGGCCTTCGAGCAAGCGCCGCTGTATGCTCGCCTGAGTGGCTACGTCCTCAAGGTCCACAAGGACATTGGCGATCCGGTCAAGGACGGCGAGGTCCTCGCGGAGTTGTCCGTTCCCGAGATAAACGAGGAGTTGAAGCAGAAAACCGCACTGGTGACGCAGGCGAAGGTCGAGGTGAAACTGTCGAAAAAACTGGTGGGTGTGGCCGAGGCGGACAGCAAGAGCGCCCAGGCCAAGGTGAAGGAAGCGGAGACGGGCCAGGCGCGCGCCATCGCGGAACAGCGGCGGGCCGATTCGCAGTTCGAGCGGCTGAAAAAATCGAAGGGTGTCGTTGCTCAGGAAGTCATCGACGAGGGGGGACTGGCCCTGGAGACGGCGAAGGCGGCCGTGTCGGAGAATGAGGCCCGCGTTCGATCGGCGGAGGCGGGGGCGCTGTCCGCGAAGGCCCGGTTCGAGAAGTCCGAGGTGGACGTCGATGTGGCCGACGCGCGTCAGGGCGTGGCCGAGTCGGACGAGCGGCGTACAGCCGCGATGCTGAACTACGCGAAACTTCGCGCTCCGTTCCCCGGCATCGTCATCAAGCGAAACATCGACGCGGGCCACTTCCTTCAGCCGGGGGAGGGAAAGCGCGAGCCGGCCTTTGTCGTCGCCCGGATGAATCCGGTTCGCGTCTGGATCGAGGTTCCCGAGAACGACGCGGTCCTGGTGCGCGACGGCGTGCGGGCGACGGTCACAGTCGAGGCGCTGAAGGGCGAGTCGTTCAAGGGTGAGGTGAGTCGTTCCGCCTGGGCGCTCGATCCGAAATCGCGCACGCTTCGGGCCGAGATCGACCTGAAGAACCCTGAGGGGAGATTGCGACCAGGGATGTACGTCCGCACGGTCCTCCACGTCGAACGTGCGAACGTGCTGGCCGTGCCGAGCGCCGCAGTGCTGACCCAGGGCGACGAATCGTACTGTTTCCTCTTCGAGAAGGGAAAAGCGATGCGGACGGTCATCAAGATCGGCTTCCGCGACGCCTCATGGACCGAGCTGCAGATGAAGAAGACGGGCGACAAGGAAGGAACCTGGGAGGCCGTCACCGACAAGGACAAGGTCATTACCAGCAACCTGACCGCGCTCAAGGATGGCCAGGAAGTGAAGGAAACGTCGAAGTAGTTCCCGTGGAGAGATGAGTGTGGCAAAGGCTGCTCAAAACGATCCGCGTCTTCGTGGCGAAGCGAGAAGAGAGCCGGCGAACCCCGCACGAAAAGGAAGATAGAGGAATATGGAGCCCTGGAGGAATTGGTGTTACCCGACTCAACGTGCATTCAGTAACGTGGAACTTTATTCGTTAATTGCCTCTGCTCCACACCCCCTGTGGAGGAGCGGGATCGGTCGGGGTGCGCAGACAGGGATGAACAACAGCGACTTGTGGTGATCACAGGACCCTTTCGGTTCCTGGGGCCGTTGCCTCCCACTTTTGCCTCCTCAACTTCCTCAAGACCACGGCAAATCGCCTTCCCATTCCTCACAAAAACAGAGGATAGCGTCCTCCTTTTTCTCCTACTTCATTTGCATCAGCAACAGGACGACCAGCAGCACAATCGCCACGATCAACAGAGCGCCGACCCCGAAGAGCAGCCGGCGAGTATTGTTCGCCGCTTCCGGAGCGGCCGGCTTCACGGGATGAGCAATCGGTACGGCAACAGGCGGTTTCGCCACCGGCGCCGCGGGTGTCGCGGGACGAGGCGGCGCGACAGGCCGGACCGGAGCGGCTACCTGGACCGCGAGGAACGATTCAAGAGCCTTGCCGGCATCGGCAGGCGTCGGATAGCGCATGGCCGGGTCCTTCGCCATCATCTTCGCCAGGACTGCTTTGAGAGGAGCCGCGTAAGGAGCCGCGCCGAGTTCGGGCGCGGGCGGCATTTCCGTCG
>JBBRIK010000724.1:0-4139 GCA_038221045.1 Gemmatales bacterium | reverse complement strand
TTCGGCACGCCGGGCACTACCAACCTCATGCGCATTGTCACCGTCTGAGCGGCGCCAAATCGAAACCGGACCGACCATGAGCCTCATCACCCAGATCCGCGGCATCGAAATCCTCGATTCCCACGGCAACCCGACTGTGGCCGCCGACGTCACGCTGGCCAGCGGTGCCCGCGGCTTTGCGGCCTCACCTTCCGGCGCATCGACCGGCTCGCGCGAGGCCGTCGAGTTGCGCGACGGCGAAGCTGCGCGTTACGGCCGAAAGGGCGTGATCCGAGCCGTAGGTCACGTCAATGGAGACCTGCGCCAGGCGCTGATGAGCCTGGATGCAAATGACCAGGCTGCGCTCGACGAACGCATGATTCAGCTCGACGGCACACTCAACAAAGCCCGCCTGGGCGCCAACGCCATCCTCGCTGTCTCCCTGGCCGCGGCCAAGGCCAGGGCCAGCGACCAGGGCTTGCCGCTTTACCGGACCTTGGGCGCACCCGCACCTTGGATACTGCCGGTGCCGATGATGAACATCGTCAATGGCGGGGCACACGCCGACAACAACATCGACATTCAGGAGTTCATGATCATGCCGGTGTCGGCGCAGAGCTTCGCCGAAGCTCTGCGATGGGGAACGGAGGTGTTCCACGCGCTGAAAGCGCAACTCAGGTCGGCCGGCATGATCACCGCCGTTGGTGATGAAGGTGGGTTTGCGCCCAACCTGCCGTCGAATACGGCGGCATTGGACGCCATCCTTCGTGCCATCGAAACCGCTGGATTCCAACCCGGCAAGGACATATGGCTTGGACTAGACGTGACGAGTTCGGAGTTCTTCGAGAGCGGAGAGTATGTCCTCGCCGCCGAGAACAAGCGATTCGACTCTGAACAATTTGCCCTGTGGCTGACCGGATTGGCACGTCAGTACCCGATTCTTTCGATCGAGGACGGCATGGCCGAGGACGACTGGCGGGGCTGGAAACTGTTGACCGACATGTTGGGCGATAAGGTGCAACTGGTCGGCGACGATCTTTTCGTCACCGACGCCGAAACGCTCGCGAAGGGCATCGCCAAAGGCGTGGCCAACGCGATCTTGATCAAGCCAAACCAGATCGGCACGCTCAGCGAGACGCTGTCCGCCATCGAGCTGGCCACGAAGACCGGCTACGCCGCTGTGGTCTCGCACCGGTCGGGTGAAACCGAGGACACAACCATCGCCGATCTGGCCGTTGGAACCTCGGCCACGCAGATCAAGACGGGGTCACTCTGCCGTTCAGACCGAGTGGCGAAGTACAACCGGTTGCTGGTGATCGAGGATGAGCTCGGTTCCTCGTGTGCTTATGCGGGTCGAGACGCATTTGAGAGGTACTTGACCGCCGGATCCATTGCGGAACAGTCCCCAGGATGACCGCCGGATGCGCGTTGCGCTCGGATAGAGGGCCGGCGCACCTCCATGGGTGCCGTCATTCGAACGGGAACATGGCCTGCGTGGGAGAAAGTGTGCTGTCGACGACCGCTCGGACCGAGCCGGGCCAGTGCCCCGAGATGACTTCGCAGCGCGTACTCATGACCATCGTCACTGGGCTGGTGGGCCGCGCGGGGTGGCGGCATGGCGGCGGAATGCCGATGGTCGACGACTCTCTTTTGGCGCCCATGAACGGTATCGGGTCAAGCAACACCGCTCGAAGCTACCGCACGGCGATGCGATATTGGGCAGCTTGGTTCTCGCTTCGATACGGCGCGCGCTTGACCCTTCCGCTCCCTGCACCAGCAGTCTCGCAATTCATCAGAGATCACGTCGAGCGCGTGCCGCCACATAGGCATTCGACTGAATTGCCAGTAGAAATGGACATCGCGCTGGTTGAAGCTGGATTCAAGGCCGCAACTGGCGCGCCCGCCCTATCTACGCTCTTGCATCGTGTCAGTGTGCTCTCGAGGTCACATCGCGAAATCTCGCTCGAGAACCCGTGCCTCGACGTAGAAGTCCGAAAGCTCCTGGTTGAGGTCCGACGCGAAGCTATGCAGAAGTCCAAAAACAAGAGCGTAGGGCGAGCTTCAGCAAATGTCTCATTTCTGGAACGATGAGAGCGAGCTTTTCGTGATGCCGAGGACCGTCGGCCGCAACGCAGCCGCCTCAGCCCTAGGCAGCTCAGCAGACCATTGCCGAGACTCGCCGCATCGGCAACTGCCTCGTGTCCTGCCCTACTGCCTGCCCCGGGCGGGCTTCAATGCCCTTTTTTGCCCGCAGTATTGTCGTTGGTGCATTTGATAAGAACAGCCGCATAACTCTTGAGGTTGAACCTATTGGTTGCGCACGTGGGTGTACAAGCCAACCGCATGAACGATGCCGCGGATTCACCGCCGGTCTGACTTAAACCGATGAGCCTCCGCGAAACTCGGGGCGGTTCAAGATAAGAATAAGCTGTCCATATGTTGATCCTCCACTCCTTCTGGCTGTCCCTCGCAACCTACCGGGTTCGCATTGCCCTCGATTTGAAGGGGGTCGCGTTCGAAGAACGCGCCCATGACCTGATCAAGGGCGAGCAGAATTCGCCTGAGTTCCGGAATCTCAATCCTGCCGGCGCTGTGCCGGCCCTCGAAGGCGGCACGCGCCAGCCACTCACGCAAAGCCTAGCCATCCTGGAATGGCTAGAGGAAAGCCACCCGACACCGCCGCTTCTGCCACCCGACGCGGAAGGACGCGCCAGAGTACGTTCCCTTTTCCTCCTGACTGCCGCGGACACGCACCCTCTCGTGGTTCCACGCGTCCGAGCCAGACTGGCCAAACAATTCGGATCGGATGAGGCTGCAGGGCTTGCCTGGTCTGCGCACTGGTTTCGCGAGGGTCTTGCCGCTTACGAAGCGCAACTAGCGCCTAGCGTCACACGCTGCCACGGCGAGGCGCTGAGCATCGCCGATCTGGCGCTAGCAAGCCATCTGATCGGAGTCGCGCGTTTTGGCGTCGACATGACCGAATTTCCACGCACCGCCGCCGTAGGCGCAAGTCTGTTCGCGATATCGGAGTTCGCCGCTGCACACCCACGATTTCAGCTCGGGGCTCCCGTTGTTGAATCGTGAGCGTCGGGGGATCCCTTCCAATGTCCGGTGCATCATTACCAGGAGCTCGTCGCGGCCGGTAGAGGGGGGATGATGGTCGCTCGCCAACAGTCGTCCGCGAACGCGCGCCCTGGGTAGGCATCCGGCGTACACCCTCGCATTCTCTGCGCGGCTCACAAGGTTCTCATACGTGAGTCTTTCGATGACACCCACCGCAGTTTCGGTCCGCGGATAGACTCTTTTGGATTCGAACCAATAGCCATTTTCGGCCAAAAAAACTCGACGGGTAACTCTGCTGTGTAACTTTAGAATTCGTCCCGCTGACGCCCGGGCGTTCGAGAGCAACACGGCCTACCAGGCGTAGAGAGGGGATTCACCTAACCAAAGCGGCTATCTACATCTGACTTGGTGCCAGTCTGGTGCCACTTTCCACTTCATTGCCTTGGCGCCCTAGCCGGCTGATCGATGTCAGCGTTTTCGTGCTCATCCGTTCTGGGCTGCGGCGGCGCGGGGCGCCCAACCTTAACGGGCGCCTCGTAAGCGGAAGGTCGTCCGTTCGATCCGGACAGCCGGCATCAATAACGCTTGGATGGTAGTGAGAGTAGTCCCTAACTCAACAGCGCAGATATGCAATCTGGATACCAATCTGGATACCACCCCGCGGCATCATCGCCTGAGTGGCCAGAGCCACAGTGCCGCAGCTTCCTCTGCGCTCATCCCCTTGAGAGTCTCATTCCGCCAGAGCTGAAGCGCGGTCTCCTCGAGTGATATGACGTCCAAATGCGGCCACTGCTGACGCAGGATCCGACTGCACTGTGCGACCCACTGGCGCTGATCATCCAGATGTAGGCAGACCACCCGAGCTGGCTATAGCTCCCGGGCTAGCTCTTTGAGATGGTCGGCCAGGTCGTCAGCGTCTAACAAGCGGAAGAGCGGAACGGGCCGGCCACCATGCCTTGATAGGTGAGCCTGCAGTCGATGCGCCCTGCCTTGAAGAGCAGAACTTCTGCCGCAGACCGAAGACAGGCGGCCAAAGTGCTTTCCACTCCGTTGGCGATCCGCTCGTGACCGTAGGTCACTAACCATTCGAACGCGAC
>JBBRIK010000723.1:0-4147 GCA_038221045.1 Gemmatales bacterium | reverse complement strand
CAGCTACGGGTAACTCATCACTTGCCGTTCGCCTAAAGAGAAGCTCCGCGAGGGGCCTGGAGGTTCGCAGGAGGCCGGCTCATCAAAGAGGAGCAAGCGATGATTCTCTTCTAAACTCCGAAATAATCCTTGCAGCGCCGGTTGTTCGCGCGGTACTTTGCCCTTCCGGGGGTGTTTGATGATAATTCGATGAGACGGGGGTGCCGATCCTCCGCCTCATTGACCCTCCTCCGGGTGTGAACCCGGCCGCCCTCCCACCCTTGCGCAGGCCCGGCGCGAGAACGTCCTTCCTCTGGAGGATAGCGTCATGCCCGCTACCAGCATCGCGCGTCCCGCTGCGCTATTCGTATTTGTGCTGCTCCTGGCCCACTCCGGTCAGGCAGCCGCGCCCACTCCCGCGATCAAGACGCCGGCAAAGATCGACTTCGAGCGGCATATCATGGGCCTGCTTGGGAAGATGGGCTGCAACGCCGCCGCCTGTCATGGCTCGTTCCAGGGCAAGGGTGGCTTCCGGCTCTCCCTCTTCGGCTACGATCCCGACCTGGATTTCGCTTCCCTCACGCGCGACATTCAGGGCCGGCGCGTCAATCCCGCCGATCCCGATAAGAGCCTCCTTCTCCTCAAGGCGACCGGACAGATCGATCACGGCGGCTTGCGCCGCTTCAGCAAGGACTCCTGGCAGTACGACATGCTCCGCGCCTGGATCACCAGCGGCATGGAGCGCAACGCCGGGTCCGGCAGCGTCAAGAACATCACCATCACGCCTCCTGAAGTCGCCGTCAAGAAGACCGGCGACAGGGCGCAACTGAGCGTCAAGGCAGTCTTCGTCGATGGCACCGAGGAAGACATCACCACCGTGTGCGGCTTCCGTAGCAACGACGACGTGATCGCCAACGTGAGCGGACTCGGGGCCGTCGAGGCGAAGCAGGCCGGGGAGACCGCGATCATCGTCTCCTATCGCGGCCATATTCTGCCGGTCCGCGTCCTTGTCCCCATGACGACCCCGCCCAACTTTCAGTATCCGAAGACCGTCGCGGTCAACAATATCGACCGTCTCGTACAGGAAAAGCTCAAACGGCTCAACATGGCTCCCGCCGAGTTGGCCGACGACGCCGAGTTCCTGCGCCGCATCACCATCGACGCCATCGGCAGTCTCCCTTCGCCGGACGAGATTCGCGCCTTCCTCGCGGACAAGGATTCAAAGAAACGCGAGAAGAAGATCGACGAACTGCTGAAGCATCCGCTGCACGCTTCACTCTGGGCGACGAAGTTCTGCGACATCACCGGCAACAACACGGCCCGTCTGGAGAACCCGCAGCCGACCAAGGCCAAACTCAGCCAGATGTGGCACGACTGGCTCCGCAAACGTCTCGAAGCCAACACGCCTTACGACGAGATCGTCAAGGGTGTGCTGACGGCGACGACGCGCGAGGGGATGGACCCCGAGGAATACGTCAAGTTGGAGACGACACTCCGCGAGGAGATGAGCAAGGGCTTCAAGACGAGTTACGCCGAGCGCAAGACGCTCGACCTGTTCTGGCGACGGCAACAGCAGCCGGCCGTCGAGATCTGGGGCGAGCAGACGGCGGTCGCTTTCCTGGGCGTCCGGCTCGAATGCGCCCAGTGCCACAAGCATCCCTTCGATCGCTGGACGCAGAACGATTACTGGAGTTACGCCAACCTCTTCACCTCGGTGAGCGTCGGCATCTCGGCGGATTCCAAGAAGGCGTTCGATGAGGCCAACGCCGAACTGCGCAAGAACCTGGTGGGCAAGAACGCCAACCAGGTCCGGCTGCTTCGCGAGGTCTTCGTCGGTCCTGGAGTGCGCGGCAAGGGGACTCCGGTGGCCGGCAAACTGCCGCCTCCGAAGGCGCTGGGCGGTCCCGAGATCGTCGTCGAAAAAGGCCAGGATCCGCGAGCCGCTCTGTTCGAGTGGATGCGGTCGCCGGAGAATCCATTCTTCGCGCGCAGTTTCGTCAACCGCGTCTGGGGCCACTACTTCGGCATCGGCATCGTTCATCCCGTGGACGATTTCTCGCTGGCCAATCCGTCGTCCAACGACAAGTTACTCGATGCCCTGGCGAAGGACTTCATCGAGAGCAAGTTCGACATCAAGAAACTGGAGCGAACCATTCTGCTGTCGCGAACCTATCAGCAGTCAGCGACGCGGAACCCGACGAATCGTCTCGATAGCCGCGGCTACGCTCGAAGTTACGTTCGACCGTTGATGGCCGAGGTCGTCGTGGATGTGCTGAACGACGCCCTGGGCAGCACGGATACGTTCGGACCCGATGTGCCCCCAGGCGCTCGCGCCATCGAGATCGGGGCGACGACGGTGGCGACGCCGCAACTGCGTGAGGCGTTCCGCATCTTCGGCCGTTCGCCGCGAACGCTGGCCTGCGACTGCGAACGGGCGACCGAACCGACTGTCGCCAACAAGCTCTATCTGATGGCCGATCCGGGACTGCAAGCGAGGCTCGTTTCGGGCAAGACGCGCATCAAGACGCTGCTGGCCACGAAGAAGACGGACAGCGAGGTTGTCGAGGAGTTGTTCCTGGCAAGCCTGTCACGTTTCCCGTCCGAGGCGGAAAAGGCGAAGTCGCTGGAGCATCTGCAAAAGACCGCGAACAAGCAAACCGCCTGCAATGACATCCTGTGGGCGCTGATTAACACGACGGAGTTTATTTTCAATCACTAATTTGCCAGTTGTCAGTTGCCAGTTGCCAGTTGTGAGAGACCATACGGCAACTGACAACTGACAACTGGCAACTGACAAATTCTCGTCTCGCTGGGCCGCTCCAGGCGGGACGCACAGGGGGACCAGGAGCGGTAAAGGACAAGGACCCATGAGCAAGCGAATCACGACGGACTGCGAGGGCTTCCACCGGCGCGACTTCCTCCGCTTCGGCACCGGAGCCGGGCTGTTCGGACTCAGTCTGCCCCAACTGCTGCAACTCGAGGCGCAGGCCAAGAAGGAAGAGGCCGGCAAACGCAAGGCCGACGCCGTCATCATGGTCTGGCTCGCCGGCGGTCCCTCCACCATCGACATGTGGGACCTCAAGCCCGACGCCGCCGAGGGCATTCGCGGCGAGTTCAAGCCGATCCCGACCTCCGCCAAGGGTGTGTCGATCGGCGAACATCTGCCGAAGATGGCGAAGGTGATGGATCGCTCGACCATCGTCCGCTCGATCTATCACACCATCCCCTCGCACGGCACCGCGACGGTGTGGATGACGACCGGCAACAAGCCGACGCCGGCGCTGGCCTATCCCGCGCTCGGCTCGCTGACCTCCAAGCTGATGACGGCTGCCCAGGGCGTGCCGAAGTTCGTCAGTTTCGGCGAGATGCGCAACGGCGACGCCGGCACGGCGGGCTTCCTCGGCACCGCCTACAACCCGTTCATCATCGACGGCGCGGCTGGCGGCAAGGGCGGCAAGGGCGGCAGTCTTCGCGTCCGCGGTATCACGCTGCCGAATGGCTTCACGCTCAAGGACCTCGAAGACCGCGACGGGCTGCGGAACACGTTTGAAGACACTTTCCGCAAGCTCGACAAGTCGTCTGACATGGCCGACGGCTTCGACGCCTTCCACAAGCAGGCCCTCGATATCCTTCGTTCCGATAAGACGAAGGACGCCTTCAAGCTCGAGAAGGAACCCGAGGCGCTGCGCGAGCGCTACGGCGCCAACGGTTTCGGCCCGTCGGCCCTCGCGGCGCGCCGGCTCGTCGAGTCGGGCGTCCGCTTCGTGACGCTGACGACCGGCGGCTGGGACACGCACGGACAGAACTTCAACGCTCTCAAGACGAAGTTGCTGCCGAACGTCGATACGACGCTGTCGGCCCTGATCGAGGACCTGTCGAATCGCGGGATGCTCGAACGCACGATCGTCTACTGTGCGGGCGAGTTCGGCCGCACGCCGAAGATCAACAAGAACAACGGTCGCGATCACTGGTCGCGGTCGATGGCTGTCGTCCTCGCGGGCGGCGGCTTCAAGAAGGGCTACGCGCACGGCACGACCGACGCACAGGGCATGGCTGCCGCCAACGATCCCTGCACGCCGGATGACGTGTCGGCGACGATCTTCCAGCAACTCGGCATCGATCCGCACACCGAGCTGCAAACCGCGACCGGCCGGCCGATCCAGCTGTT
>JBBRIK010000722.1:0-4155 GCA_038221045.1 Gemmatales bacterium | reverse complement strand
TGAAGCAGACGATCGCCCCAGGCCGGCAGCGTGTTTTCGAGCTTGATCCAGACATCGCTCCCAAAGCGCGCAGCCTCCTTCGCGGCGGGCAGGGCGGCAGCATCGCGATAGCCGTCGTTGACGATCTTCGCGTAATCCTCGAGCCAGCCGCGAAACGCCTTGTAGCCCTGATCGCCGGGCAGGATCTTCTTGCCTCCCTCGTGCTTGACCGCCCCCAACGGCTTGAGCAGCAACAGGCTCTTGGCCGGCTCCCTGGTGTCGATAAGCTTGCTCGCCAGCAGATACTTCATGGTGGCTTCCGCTCCCTCCGCCTTGATCCACGTCACCCGTTCGCCATGCTCGGCTCGAAGCTTCTCGTTCTCCTTCGTCCCCTCCGTGTGACAGCTCATGCAGCGGAAGCGCATCGCCCAGATGTTGCTCTCGAACGATTCGAGCAGGCGATCTTTCCGGGCATGACGAATGACTTCGAGGGGCCGCGGCGGGTGCGCCTGTTCCTCGGGCTTGAGCTTCGTCGCCTCGCGCAGTTTCGCGTCGTCGCAGCACGCCTTGATCCACGACGCGAACGCCTCGTGTTCCGCCTTGCGCATCTTTTCATGAATCAGGGCCGCCCCCGCGCGGTCTTCCTCGCGCATGTTGATGAGTTTGAGGATCTTCGATTCCTCGGGCCGGTCGAGGTTGATGAGTCCCTGATCACGGAGCGACAGGAAGGTCTTCTCATGCGACGGCAGGATGTAGTTCTTCAGATCAACGTTCGCCAGATGACACTGTGTGCAGCTCGAAGGATTGGCCGAGCGAAAGATCGGCAGGATACGTTTCTCGAAGAGTTGCGCCGCTGAGGGTGCCTCGTCGGCCCCTCGGACCGCGTGAGCCAACCCCAGAGCCAGGAACATACTCGCCGCGCATCGCATCATGGTTCGATTCCTCATTGAATAGCGATTCGGAAGAGACGATCGAGTTCTTGCCGCTTGCGGCTTTGCAACCGACCGCTAAGCCGCAAGCGGCAGGAACCCGATCGTCTCCACCTCACTTGTGGGAATTATTTTCGGAACCTTTTCGGCTCGCCCACGTTTATTCTGTAGGTGTGCGTACTAATTCGCCACCTGACCCGCCAGCCCACCGCCATGCAGAAGACCGCTACGCCGCAAGCGGTACGAAGTTGACTCCCCCCGCCAACGCTGAACCCGCCGCCATGCTCCACCATCCCCTCAGTCTATCTGTCGTCCTCCTTGTATGTGCTTCCGCGCACGCGGCTGACTGGCCGATGGACCGCCACGACGCCAGCCGCACCGCCGCCTCTTCGCAAGAGCTGGCTCCCCAACTCGAGTTGCAGTGGATGCGCGAGTTGCCGCCGCTCAAACCCGCGTGGCCGGATCAGCCGGCGATGCAGTTCGACGCGGCCTATTCCCCCATCGTGATGGGCAAGACCCTTTTCGTCGGCTCCTCCCGTCACGATAGCGTCACCGCTCTCGACACCGAGACCGGAAGCGAACGCTGGACGTTCACCACCGAGGGACCGATCCGCTTCGCTCCCGTCGGCTGGAAGGGCAAGGTTTATTTCGTCTCCGACGATGGTTATCTCTATTGCGTGGATGCGGAGCGGGGCAGTCTCGTCTGGAAGTTTCGCGGCGGCCCTTCGGACCGCAAGGTGCTGGGCAACGAACGGCTCGTGTCGATGTGGCCGGCCCGCGGCGCTCCCGTTCTCGGGGATGGCACGGTCTATTTCGCGGCCAGCATTTGGCCCTTTATGGGCGTCTTCATTCATGCCATTGACGCCACTACCGGCAAGGTTGTCTGGACGAATGACGGCGACGGCTCCCTCTACATCCAGCAACCGCACCATGCCGATTCGTTCGCCGGAGTCGCTCCCCAGGGCGCTCTCGTCATCGACGGCGACAGGCTGCTCGTTCCGGGCGGGCGTTCGGTCCCGGCCTGCTACGATCGCGCCACGGGCAAGTTGATTCATTATCGTCTCGCCGACAACTCAAAGATCGGCGGCGGCTCCGAGGTCGCGGCTCTGGGCAATCTGATCTTCAACGGCGGCGCGTCCTTCGATCTGGCGACGGGCGATCACCTTGGCAGTTGCGATCCGGCCGTCGTGCTGGCTGGCGACTCGCTCTACAGTTGCTCGTCCGGCGAGGTGCGCGGTTACGACTGGCCCGGCGGCAAGGCGGTCGCGGTATCCATCGATCGGAAGGGACACTCGACCGAGCGTGCTTCGTGGAACCTGACGAAACGCGGGACGGTTGGCGTGAAGGGAGTGAAGACCGTCATCAAGGCCGGCTCCCGCCTCTACGCGGGCGCGGTGGATCGCGTCTGCGCCATCGACCTGCCCTTGCGTGAGCGCAAGAACGTCTCCTGGGAAGCCGCGATCGAGGGAGAAGCCGTCCGCCTGCTGGCCGCCGACGATCGCTTGTTTGTCGTCACCCGCGAGGGCCGGCTCTCTTGCTTTGGCGCGAAGCAGACGTCAGCGCGGAAGCACATGCCGCCGGCGCCGCCGCTCAATCGCGCCGACGCCTGGACCGACAAGGCGCGACGAATCCTGGAGACAACGCAGGCGCGCGACGGCTACTGTATCGCCTGGGGAGCCGGCAGCGGCCGGCTCATCACCGAACTCGCCCACCAGAGCCGATTGCACATCATCGCCGTCGATGCCGACGCGAACAAAGTGAAGACATTCCGCAAGGAACTGGTGGTCGCGGGACTGTACGGCGAGCGCGTCGCCGTCCATGTCGGGACGCCGGAGACCTTCGCCTTTCCTCCCTACCTCGCGAACCTGATGGTTTCGGAGGAGACGGCCGAACCTGGGGCGACATTTCTCGCCAGGGTCTTCTTCGCCCTTCGGCCCTACGGCGGAGTCGCCTGTCTGCCCATCCCGGCCCAGGGCAGAGCGAACGTCAGCAAGCTCATCGCGAAAGGCAACCTCGCTGGAGCGCAGCTCCACGAGTCCGGCGAGTGGATGCTGCTGTCGCGTGAGGGAGCGCTGCCCGGCTCGTCTGACTGGACTCACGAAAACGCCGACGCCGCCAACACGCGCGTTTCGAGAGATCGGCTCGTCAAGGCGCCGCTCGGCGTCCTCTGGTTCGGCGGCCCGTCGCACGATGGTATCCTGCCGCGTCACGGCCACGGCCCGCAGCCACAGGTGATCGATGGCCGGGTGCTCATCGAGGGCGTCGATATGATCCGGGCGATGGACGTCTACACGGGCCGGCTCCTCTGGCAGACCGATTTGCCCGGCGTCGGCAAGGCGTTCGACAACAACGCGCATCAGCCAGGCGCCAACGCCAGCGGCAGCAACTTCGCCTCGACCTCCAACGGCATCTACATCGCTCATGGCTCTGTCTGCGTGCGGCTTGCTCCGAGTACAGGCAAGGTCCTCTCCGAGTTCAGGTTGCCGATTCCATCTGGGGAGACCAGCACGCCGCAGTGGGGGCACGTCAGCGTCGCCGGCGATTTTCTCTTGGCTGCGGCGAACGTCCTCGACGGCAGTGTGAAGGCTCGCAAGGAGGCTCTGTCGTCGAGCCAGTACCTGGCCGTTCTCGACCGGCACAGCGGCCGGGTGTTGTGGATGGCGAAGGCCCATAGCGGCTTCCGGCACAACGCCCTCTGCATCGGTGGCGGCAGGCTCTACGCCATCGATCGTCCTTCCGCCGATCACCTCGCCCGGATGCGCCGGCATGGCGAAAGCCTGCATACGAAGCCGCGCGTGGTGGCCTTCGATTTGCCGACGGGCAAGGAAAACTGGAGCAGCGAGCAGGACGTCTTCGGCACCTGGCTGAGCTACTCGACGAAGTACGACGTTCTCGTCGAGGCAGGCCGGGTGGCGCGCGACAGCCTGAGCGACGAACCGGGCGGCATGCGCGCCTATCACGGCAGTCGAGGAAACGTCCTGTGGCTGCACAAGGACTACGCCGGCCCCGCGATGATCCACGGCGACTACATCCTCAAGGATCAAGGGGCCTGCGATCTACTGACCGGGGCAGTCAAGATGCGCAGCGATCCGCTGACGGGCCTGCCGGTCGAGTGGGGCTGGTCGCGCGGTTATGGCTGCAACACGCCAGCGGCCTCGGAGCATCTATTGACCTTCCGCTCGGGCGCGGCCGGCTATTACGACCTGTGCAACGACGGCGGCACCGGCAACTTCGGCGGCTTCCGCTC
>JBBRIK010000721.1:0-4160 GCA_038221045.1 Gemmatales bacterium | reverse complement strand
CGTGTCAACGCCACGGTTTAGTCTCTCCACCGGGGCGTTGACACGCCCCGCTCGCCCTCAGTTGTCCCCTCGTTCGCCCCAGATGCGGATTCCGAAGCCTTCCAGTTCGATCTCCTCGCCCTTGTCCGGCTCGCCCGGTTCGCCACGCTCCAGGCCTAGACGCAGGAACAGCCAGAGCGATACGACTTCGCCGAGGCTGTCGTAACCGTGGGAGTCGCAGTCGCCTTCCAGCAGCCAGCGAAACGCTCGGCGTTCTCGTCCCGCGTCGGCGTCCTCCTGCCAGCCTTTCAGTACGCGGATCATCGCTTGCAACGACCCCCGCCACTGCTTCGCATCCTCCACATCGAGCCGCAGTTCGTCGGGCTGCTCGTCCGGCTTGTCCTGGATCACTTGTCGAACCGCCTCGAACAGGCGATGCTCCAGGGCCGACGCTCGCCAGGGCGACCACAGGTAGATCGAGATGCGGGGCGTGTCGAGGACAAGGCCGTGAAAGTCGATGCGCATGCGAGCCTCGAAGTAGGAATTGTGTCAGGCTCATGATACCCGGTGCGTGTCGCGCAGTCCCGCTCCTGTCTCGGGTTTTTGATTGCATGCCTTCGGCGCGTTCAGTACAGTTTCGAGGGTCATCGCTCCGCTTATCTACCCAATCCTTCCGGTGACTGTCATGCTGCTGTTCGCTGAAGCCGATCCACTCTCCTTGGCCTTGCGCATTCCCCTGTCGATCATGAACTTTCTCGAGTTAGCGATCTGGGGGGCGTGGTTCGTCGTTCTGGGCAACTATCTCAACTCGCTGAAGTTTTCGCGCAAGGACATCGGTCGCATCTATGCCACTATGGCCCTTGGCTCCATCATCTCGCCCATTTTCGTCGGCACCATCGCGGACCGTTACTTCGCCTCCGAACAGCTCATGGCCGTCTTGCACCTCGCCGGCGCGGGCCTGCTCTTGTGGATGTCTCAGATCAAGACTCCCCGCGCGTTCTACTGGGTCGCGCTGCTCTATGCAATCGTCTACGGGCCGACTCTCAATCTCAGCAGTTCGGTCATCTTCTCGCACATTCCAGACGCCGAGCGCGACTTCCCGACCATCCGCGTCCTTGGCACGATTGGCTGGATCGTCGCCAGCGCCTCGGCCTGGCTCTTCATCAAACCGGGCCAACCAGTCAACAATCGGCCCCTCCAGTTGGCCGCTGTCCTGTCGCTGGCCCTGGGTGTCTACTCGTTCTTCCTGCCGCACACAGCGCCCGGCGCGGCTGGCTCGGGGGCGGAAGCAACGGCGATCGTCGAGGGCGGCAAGATCACCGCTGTCACGGTCGTCAAGAGCGGCGAGGGATACAGAAAGGCCCCTCAAATCACGATCATCGGTGGGGGCAAGGATGCAAAAGGAGCCGCCCTCACAGCGGAATTGAAGGACGGCGCGGTCGAGTCCATCACGGTGGCGAAACCTGGAGAGGGGTACGCGGAGGCGCCGAAGCTTGAGTTCCCCAAACCGGGCATTCCCTTCTTGCAGGCCGTGGAGTTACTCAACGAGCGTTCCTTTGCAGTCTTCTTCGGCGTGTCGTTCCTGATCACGATCGCGCTGGCGTTCTACTACAGTTTCACGTCGCTCTATCTGGAGACGGCCATCCACGTCAAGCCGGAGAACGTCGGCCCGGTGATGAGCATTGGTCAGTGGATGGAGATTGGCTTCATGCTGGCTCTTCCCTTCATGCTCAAGGAATTCGGCATGAAGACGGTGCTGGTGATCGGCATGGCCGCCTGGGGCTTGCGCTACGCCATCTTCGCTGCCCGTCCTCCGTTCGCCATCGCCTTGATTGGCGTGGCCCTGCATGGGCTGTGCTACGACTGTTTCTTCGCCGCCGGAATGATTCACGTCGCCAAGACCGCTCCCGGACACATCGTAGCCAGCGGCCAGGGGCTGTTCGGCTTCCTGACTTACGGCGTCGGTATGTGGCTCGGCACCGAGGCGTCAGGGTTCCTCAATCAGAGCTTGACGAAGGAAGTCGCCGATCCCCAGACGGGTGAGACGAGACGCGTTACCGACTGGAGGACGTTCTGGCTGGTGCCGTGTGTCGGCGTCGTCGTGTGTCTCATCCTGTTCGTCTTGCTGTTCAGTGAACCCACGCGTCCGCAATGAGGTCATCACGAGGACGGGAGAGACCTGAAAGCTACCTGATCGCTGTTTCTTTCCGAGCCTTCGCGCAAGACTCGGAGCCGCCCGAGGAAGCCGAGAGTTCCTCGACAACCGGGCTTAGGAATCTGGGACAACTTCTTCAGATGAGACTTGTTGGGTCCGCATAAGATCCTCGATCGTGTCCGCGATCCGGATAAAGTGCAGCTTATCGCAAACTGCGTCCGCTCCCGCCACGAGCAGGGCGCGGTTGCCTTCCTCGTGAGAGGAAGTCGCGATGATGGGCAAAAGGGAATGCTGAAAGCGCAGCCATTGGACGAGTTCCGTCCCCTTTCCGTCGTCGAGGTCGAAGTCGATGAGGATGATGTCGAAACGGGCATCGGCCATGACGTCACGGGCGGTGGCAAGAGAAGGAACAACTTTGACGACATGTCGGGCCAGGAATTGCCGGACTGCATACTCGGCGAACCTCGCGTGGTTCTCGACCCAGAGAATGTTCACGGCCACTCCTTGAATGTGCACGAACCGAGTCTCCGAACGCACAACGGAAACCAGACCGAGATCAGCGTTCTCGTCCTGTCACCTTCCCGAAGCTCGTCCGGACCGCGATCCAGAGCAGGACTGCCAGCAGTGCGTAGAACAGCGTTCCAATAAGCGCCGCCCCGAAATGAATGCCCTCAGGCAAGTAGTTGTCTCGATAGGGATCGTGGGGTATGGGGACGAGAAGCGCGAACAGCGTCATTGGCGGCGTCAACCCATAGGCGTGGAACTCCGGCAGGTTCCTTGCCAGCCCAGGTAGACCGATCAGGTGACATATCGTTGTCACCACCAGCAATACAAGCCAGTGGCCCAGCATGACGCCCAGAAGTATGCAGACCGTGGAGACGGTCGCGCGCAGGGTCGTCTCGCTCCTCAGCGAACAGTACATGCCCAGGCAAACCGCGAAGCCGGCATGGGCCGCGACGGCGATCAGCACCAGCACGAGCATCGGCGGCAGGACGCCTCCCGTCAACATGCCCAGGGCCGCGATCACGCCCAGAACAATGCCGATGTTGCGCATCCCCCAGAAGCAACCGGCCACCTTGCCGTTGAGGATCTCGTGCGCTTCGAGGTCGCTCGTCAGCAGACTGTCGAGCGTCTGCCGTTCCCGTTCGCCGCTGATCGTCCCCGCCGCCCGCAGCGCCAGGCCCATCATGCCGATGAAGGCGACGCATGGCAGGCACACTCTCAGCCAGCCGTTCGAGAAGTCCGCGAGATGACCGTTGAAGAGCATCGCAATGACGCCGCAGCCGAAAACCGTCCCCGCAATCGCCAGCATGATTACCCCGGTCATCGACAGAATTTGCTGCCCGACCGGGTGCAGCTCCATGCCGCGCTCGATGTAGCGCTCCTTCCACATCATCGGCGAACGGTCTCCCAGACGCGGACGCTCCAGGAGCTTTTTCTGTTCGAGAAAGATCCGCGCCGGGATCGCTCCCGGCGGCAGCCCAGGGGGCAGCTTGAACGACTTCGTCTTCTCCGGGCGGATCGCTTTCTTGCGCAGATGAGAAATGGCCAGCGACACACAAATGGTGGCAAGGATCCCGTGGAACGTGAGATATTGCAGCAGGATCAGGGGCAGCGTCTCCGGCAGCGATCCCTGTTGTGACAGTTCGGTCAACTGGAGGTACGAGGCCAGGATGTTGCCGGCGTTGAGTGTCCCCAGAATGAACTTCGGCCACGAGTCGATCCCACGATTGAGCAGGAACACTCCGCCGTAAAAGCTCGAAATCAACTGGTAGCCGCCAATGATGACATAAGTGAGGAAGACGGCGTCGCGCGCCTTCGAGGCGTGAACCGAGCAGAGCAGGCTCAGCGCGCCAATGCCGAGGGCGGTCGTCAGCGTCAGGATGAAGCCGGCGGCCAGCAGCGACGGATCGACGCCGCCGAGCAACTGGAGCAGGCTCAGAACAGGCACCCCGGCCAGCAGCAGCAAGATGAGGTGAGAGACGCGCGAGATGAGCTTGCCGAGGATGATCTCGCGGCCCGTGAG
>JBBRIK010000720.1:0-4164 GCA_038221045.1 Gemmatales bacterium | reverse complement strand
CGGGTTCAGTTCGGTCACGGCATGACGGGCGCGGGCCAGGATGCGATCCGAGACGCTCCCCTCGACGTAGCGAAAGAAGCTGGGATCGCGGCCCAGCCGGCCCATCACGAAGCGCGAGAAGAAGACGCGAAACAGCAGCCGCCAGCGGCAACTGTCCCAGACGCGCTGGTAGTAAGCGAGCCGCTCGGAGCGCGAGCCGCCTCGGAGCAGCGACTCGACGTGCGAACGGACGTGAACCAGCGGCAAAATGAGACGGCGAAAGCGCGCGAAGTAGCGCTCGAACTTGCCTGCCGCGCCGATGCCGGTGACGATGTCGCGCGCGTGTGCGTCCCAGAAATTGCCCCCTGCGGCAGACAGCAGCGGACGGCAGCGCTGATAGAGGAGCAGGCGGCGGCGGCTGGGCGTCGAGCCGATCAGTTCGAGCAGTTCCGGGTGAGTCAGTTCGCGATAGGCGGCGACCCGCAGTTCGACGCAGGCCAGTTGAGCGGCGCTGAGATCGAGGGCGACGACGCGAGCGGGACGGCGTGCCAGCAGGGCGAGGGCGTTGTCGCCGGCAGAGGCGATGGACAGACAGACGTCCCCGGGCTGAACGTCGAGGCCGTCGAGGAGGACGTCGGCGTCCTCCCAGCATTGCGCGTAGCGAATGCCGCTGAAGTCAGCCCGTCCCGCGACCTCACTGCCCATAAGACACTCCCCCCGTCAGGATCGTACCTCTTGCCGCTTGCGGCTTTGCAAAAGTGCGCTACGCCGCAAACGGCAAGAGGCCGTCTCACCCCACCGACCCCAGCAGGAGAAACAGCAGGAACAGAGCCACCCCAATCAGGCCGCCGACGAAGGTGCCGTTGAGACGAATCCAGTTCAGGTCCTCACCGACCTTGTTCTCGATCAGCGTTACGAGGCTGTCGTCGGACAGCCGATTCAACTGCTCTTCGACGAGCAGACCGATGACGCCATGATGCTTGCCGACCAGCGTCGAGCCGAGTTGCCGGCACCAACCATTCACCTGTTCGCGCGTCCGTGGGTCCGCCTCGACCTGCTTCAGCCAGCGCTCCAGACGGTCCACGACCCAGCGGAGCAAGGGCGAGTTGGGGCGGTCCAGTTCGCGCAGTCCTTCCGCCTTGAGGGCCGCGATCATTGGCACGAACAGGGCCGGCAGCGTCCCCGAGTCGGACGTCTCGACCAGGAAACCGCGCAGGCCGCGAATGAAGTTCGGGTCCTCGACCAGCTTCTGCTCCACATTCTTCAACCCTTCCGCGACCGCTTGCTGGAGAGGACTCTTGTTCCCTCCCTGCTCGACGGCAAAGCGCGTGATCTCGTTCTGCAGCAGAGTCGCCGCACTGTGCAGATCGAGTCCGCCGAAGACCTCGGCCACCTGATAGGTGAAACTGCGGAACCAGCCCTTGCCGCGATAGGCCTGTCCCGCTTCCTCGAGATGCCGATAGATGATGGCGTGGCTCTCCTCGGCGCTGGCCCACTCGACGAGCCGGCGCAGCCACTCGCGGATGATCGGTTCGAGCCATTCTTCCTCGCGTGCGCGGCGAGCCACCTGGGCAAGAAAGGGCGCCAGCTGCTCCGTTTCGAGAGCGTGACCGGCCGCGCGAGCCAGAAAAGCCGCAATCCTGGGAGGGGCCACGTCGTCGAGGACGTTCTTCGCGGCCGTGCGGAAGAGACCTTGCAGCGTCTCTCTCTGCGAGTTGAAAAAGGGCAGGAGCAGATCGCCGACGAAGTCGAACGAGGCAACGCGGGCCTGGAGCATCGGCAGCGGCAGCCATTCGTGTTCGACCAGACTACGCAACTCGGAGACGATGCGACGCCGATTGCGTGGAATGAGAGCGCTGTGCGGAAAGGGGATGCCGAAGGGATGAGCGAAGAGAGCGCGAACGGCGAACCAGTCGGCCAATCCTCCGACGAGGGCGGCCTCGCCGAAGGCGAGCAGGAGTCCGCCAGCGAAGGGAGCGAGTTTGCTCTCTCGGAGCCAGAAGCCGGCGACGGCCAACGCGAGGGCAATGAGGAGAAAGAGCTTCGCCCAGCGATCGATGCGATTGGCCGACGACATGCGTTCTCCTGCTCGTGAAGCCGCACGCGGCGTCAGGCGGTGTAGATCCCGAGGACGCCAAGGTGATCGCTGACAAGCGGCTGATACTGGTTGCCGGCCACGAGACCATTGAAGATCGGGACGCACGCGGCAGGGTGCGGATGGCTTCGGCCCGGTGCGAGCCTGAGCATCTGATAATCGAGGCGCGAGGCCGGCATGAAGCCCGGACTATTCGCGACCACGTTCTGCCATCGCTGCGGCGTCGCGGTCAGGAATGGGCCACCGGCGTTCGTCTGCCGGGCAACGTCGAGGAAGCCCTCGTCGAGCATCAGTTTGATCTGCGGATCGTCGTCGGTCGCGTTGAAGTTGCCAGTGACGAGGATGGCCCCTGCTCCGCTTGCCGGTTCGGAACGCAGACTGTCGAGGAGTGTTTCCACCTCGCGGAGTCCGCCGCCGGAGGGCCAGGTGCAGTGGGTCGAGATCAGCCGCAGCCGTATCCCCTTGAGCGTCACGGTGGCGGCGAGGGCATTGCGCGCGAGCCGGCCCTGGCTCAGACGATACTCGGTGAAATCTTCCAACGGCCCTGCCGCCAGCAGGCTCACTCCCTCTCGATACACGTCGAAACCGAGATGAGCCATGCGCCAGGCATGAGTCCAGGGCTGGCCCGTCAGCGCTTGCAGGCGCGTGCGAATGACCTCACCGGCATTGGGCTGATCTCCGTCGCTGAGATGCTCGCCTACCTCTTGCAGAGCGACGGCATCGACGTCCATGGCGGCCAGAGCGAACGCGATCTGTTCGAGCTTCAGCCGCGGCTCGCGCTCCTGATAGGTGTTTAGGTTAAGGGTGACAATGCGCAGATTCTCAGGAGCGCCCAGCGAGGGACCGCCGAGACCGAAGATGGAGTTCCAGCCGCCGCAGCCGTCCGCCTCGACCATCGGATGCGCGGGATCGTGCATCCAGTGGCCATCGAGAATGTACTTGTAGAAGTGGACGCCCTGACTAAGAGGAGGGGACTCCGCCTCCCAGTCGCCGTTGCCATTGCGGTGCAGCGCGAGCGGTGCGGCTGACCAGCGCGTGAAGTCAGCGGCGAGACGAACCGTGTGCGCCTCGGACCTCTGCAGACGAAAGCAAACGGATCGATCCGGCCGCAGAGTCAAACCAGGATGGACGAGCAAGGACATCGGCGTCTCCGTGAACCTTCTCGGCCTCGAACGTCTCTTGTCGATTATACTGGCGGCTGCATTTCGGCCGCTGTTGTGAAGGGTTATGTGATGCGTTCCTGTACTTATCTTGTCTTCGGCGACCTGCACGGGCGCATATTGCCGGCGTTCCGTCTGGCCTCCGCCTGGAGTCGCGAACATCAGACGCCCCTGGATGGATTACTCCAGGTCGGCGATCTCGGCTTCTTCCCCGATCCGAGCCGGCTCGACAAAGCGACGAAACGCCATGCGGAGAAGGACCCGCTCGAACTGGGAACGACGCTGGTCGCGGAGCCGTCGCGCCTCGCCGATGCAGTTTTCGACGATCCCGAATGTCCACCCGGCCTCTGGTTCACAGTGGGGAATCATGAGGATTACGAGGCCCTGGCCCATCTCTCAGCGGGCGGCGACGCGACGACTTATCCAGTCGATCATTACCTGCGCGTCCAGTGTCTGCGCGACGGCACAGTGACTTCGCTCTCGGGAGGGTTGCGTGTCGGGGCGCTCTGGGGCATCGACGACCGTGCGCCGAATGCACGCCGCAAGGGGATGCCGCGCGCCTATATTCGGCCGCGTGCAGTGACGCAGTTGTCAGGCGAGCGATTCGATGTGCTGCTGACGCATGAGAGTTCGCGAGATGCCATCTTTCAGGACAGCGGCAGCGAGGAGATCAGCGCGCTTGTAGGGATGGTTCAGCCGGCTTTCCATTTCTTCGGCCATTATTCGGGGACGGGCCGGCGCATCGAGGGCGACTTCGGCGCGACGCAGGTCTATCACATGGCCGGCATGGAACTGCGCGGCAAGTGAGGGCGGCGCGGAAGAGGGCAGCGCCGGTCTGCTTCGACGAGACGAGGAAACGACGACGTTCGAGTATCTCGCGCCGGCATGGCTGCGGACCTTCACACGCCACAACTGGATGCATCGTTGAGT
>JBBRIK010000719.1:0-4165 GCA_038221045.1 Gemmatales bacterium | reverse complement strand
ACTCCTGTTTTTCCCCAGGTCTTCAAGGTGTTAGTGTTTAGGGGGCATTATAGGCCCTCAGCTTTCCCGCTGCAACTGGCTCATCGGCTCAGACCCTCGGAATCAATCGGAAGTTGGGTAAGCTGTAATGCGTAGGCCCTGAGAGACTCCCAAAGATGATGGAACTGAAACCGTTAGCGAAACTTACGGGCGATTCGGATCTACCACCCGCCCTAGGAAGAGAACGGCCCCACTATTTCTGTCGCGGACCAGGAAGAGAAATGGCTTATCCACATGAAAGGAAATCGGTATTTCTGGTGCAGGCATTGAAAGCGGTTGGTCGAAAACAACGGCAGTAGCCGCCGCCGCTTCCGTGCCTTTCTCATCCAGGTTGAACTTGGTTTGGTGAATGACTGCGCTGATGCCCAGACGATCTGGGCAGATACCCGAGAAGTCGGCCTCGTCCTTAAAGGCCGTAGACATACCGAGGTCTTTCAGTTCATCCGCAAGACGGTATTCTTTGGCCAATCGAAACTTCGGAAGATTTACAGCAATTAACCTTCCCCCGCGTGCCCTCGAACACCATTCCCTTATGCGGTCGGCGTTTACGGACGCTTCGAATTGGGGCAAGCCATCGACCTTCTTCGGAAGCAGGAAGACGGCCACCAAATCCCGGCCGCGATAGGGCAGTTCGACGAGTTGAAAATCTGGCCCTTCGAGGTAGTACCAGTCGGCCGGGGTCCCCCTCATCATGGGAACCTTTATGTGGTCCGTACCCGTTCGATAAAAGGGCATTTCCACCGTATTTTCCTTTTCGAACGGCGCAAGCCAATCCCCCAGAAAATAGACCGCGTTGATCAGGGCGAGGCGGGTTCTTGCATCGACGTCCGTTGGGCTTAGCAGCTCGGGGATCAGGCCGCGCGTCTGGTCCGCGATCGCGCGGTTGATCGTCCTTCGCGCCGCCTGCGCGTCGCTCTTGAAATTGACGGTGCGCAGACCGCCCTTGTATTCCTCTCTTGTCAGCTGCAAGAATTCGTCATCGAAAGGCAGCCCTTCCTGGCCCCAGAGGGCGTTGGTGATGACCACCTTAGGCGAACCTGACTTTTGCTGGACCTGGAGTCGTGTCGTGAGCGTCGAAAACGCGGAATGAAGCCTCGCGTCCGGCAGGTGAAACCGCAATACCTTTGCCATCTCCTCAGCGGTTTTGCCCCTGGCCCCGGCATAAGTCATGGCAAGAGCGCTGGAAATGCTGTACGGCGAGAAGACGAGGTTGCCTTCCTTCTTGCGCAGCCGGGCGTAGAGGTCGAAGGCGAACTCGTTGTTGCCGCGGACCAGCTCCTTGCGATCCGCTTGAGCCTGGGCCGATAACTTCTCCTCCGGCAGGAGGACAACGGGGGAGGTGTCTTCGGGCAAAGGCGACTGCTCTTCGCCCGACGGGGGTTGCTCTCGGCCGGGGAACGACTGGCCCCGGCGGAGCAGGCGGCGACTTCTCGGCGACTTCTTTGTCCGTTCGCGCGCAGCCTGTGAATAAGAGAGCCAGAGTCAGAACGGTCAGCGGCCGCATTGGGGATACCCCTTGTGGCGACACGTCTTCTCCAGATTTTTTCGTGGGAACTCTTGGGGATGATAGAAGGGTCGTACCGAGATTGCGAGTGAATTTGGGAAGATTTGAAAGATTTCTCAAGAATCTCGTCCGCAATTCCTATCCGGCAATAATTACCATGCGAGAAAGGAATCAGTAAAGAGAGAGACCCACGAGGAAACAGAGGTGGCGTGGCGTCACGCCCTTCGCTCGGCTCGGCGCGCCGGGTGCGCAATTGGCAATCGACGAGATCCTCGCGCCGCGGGAGGTTTCGATTCCGGACTTGCTCGACCGAGCGCGCACCGGCTGCAAGGAGTCCCAACGCAGCCTGGTGGACGAGTACAGCCCCCACATGGGCTTTGCACAGAAACCCCAAGGAACAGCTTGTGGCTTTGGTAGTTTGTTGCTCGGCGAGGACGGTTCGTTCCCGTCGGCGCTGCGGAAGTGTGGGAGGGGTAGCAGGAACTATCTTTCCTAACGTCGTACATTCATAAGCACTTAGGGCGAAGAAGTTCGTTCCTGTGACTTTTTTCCAGACGGAACGAACTATTCGAGGCCGAGACGCCGGCCAGAACGGAGTCGCGGAATCGGCTTCCCGATCGAGGTTTCTGTGCAAAGCCCCCCCACATGGTTCAGCTCCGTCCTTCGCGGCGTGCAGAGCCTCGGTGCGGTAGCGTTGCAGCTCATCCCACGCCGCCTTCTGCGTCGGTTCGTCGCTGGCCTGTGCCTGACGCAGGAGGTCGTGAATCTCGGGGTCGGTCGCGTCTTCGGCCATAGATCAAAGCTTACCAGAGGGTGGTATTGACCGCGCGCATGATCGAGGCACCGCCCCTCGCCGACGTGCAGCAGTCATTCGTCGAGGCTCTCGGTTCAGTCGGTGAGTCATCAGGATGCAGGGGGACACTTCTGGGGGAGCAAATTCGTGAACGGAATGTGCTGATCTGCACGCACCCGCCATGCAACAACCGTGCAAAGGCAGCTTGCGTTGCCGGATCGGGAAGAGTCTGCTGTTCCGAGTCCTCAGTCGTGGTATAATCCTGACATGGAAACCATCATCCGCCATGTCCGGGACATCGAGAGCGACGAACGCCGCGTTCTGGAGCACGTCATCGGCCGGCAGCTGAAAGAGAACCAGAAGGTCATCATCCAGGTGGTGACGCTCGGGAGCCAGCCGGTCGAAGAGCCCAAGGAACAGCCTGTGGCGCAGCCAGGGGTACTGCCAGCGTGGTGCAACGTGTACCAGGGTCTTACGGGCGAGCAGATCGCGGACGTCGAGGAGGTCATCCTCGAACGGAGTAACTTGACCCGCCCCTCTCTGTGAACCGCCCTATGACCCTCTGCCTCCTCGACACGGACACCCTCTCCGAAATCCTCAAGCAGAAGCACCCTCTTACCGTGCAGCGGGCGAGTGCGTATCTGCAGCAGCACCAGCAGTTCGCCTTCTCCTCGATCACGCGCTATGAAGTGGTGCGGGGTCTCAAGGACAAGGGGGCGGTCCGGCAACTCCAACAGTTCGCGACGTTCTGCCAGCACTCGCTCATTCTTGCCATCACTGATGCGATCCTCGACCGCACTGCGGACCTGTGGGTGGCGTCCTACCAGGCAGGGCTGCCGCGCAATGACGCCGACCTGATCATCGCGGCCACCGCTCTCGCACACGGACGGGTTCTCGTCACCGGGAACACGACGCACTTCTCTTGGATACCGGGATTGGTGGTAGAAGACTGGCGACAGCCGTAGACACCTCGCGGAGATACGGAGATATTGGCTCTTTCAGACTCGCACCGCCAGATACTTCACCTCCAGCACGGCGTTGGCGTGCTCCTGCAGGATCTTTTTCCTGTGGTCGCGGGGGAGGTCTTCAGGCACGTGAAAAGGCGTACCAGAATTCTGCCGATCAGGTCCGCTTCGCCGCCCGCGCCCACGCGAGCAGCGCCCGCAGCCGGTCCCGCAGATTCTCTCGGACGCGGATCAAGCGGGCATCGCTCTCGTCGATTTCTTCCGGCCCGTCGCTCACCATCGAATCGACGGCGGCCATGTCGAGGGCGATTAGTCGCTCCCGCTTGTAGATCGTGACGATGGACGCCGCAGAGTCGATCACGTCTTCTTCGTCGATGGCGGCCACCTGCTCGGCTAGCTCGCACAGCACTTCGTGGAGGGGACGTTCGGTCATGGTATCAGCGTACCAAGGAGGCGCGGCCCGACGAACTCGTCGACTGCCATCGAGACGTGGCGGAGAAACTGGCGTCCGTCTGAATACCGGACGTGACGAATAAGCGCGGCGTCTGGCGGGCTTCTTCGGGCAGATCCGCGTGAAACTGATCGGCGAGTGAGAGAACTTCAACGGCGAAGCATGAAAAAAGCCGCCCGTGGTGGTGAACCACGAGCGGCAGGAGGTCAGCCGTGTTTGTGTTGCTGATGGAGCTGGGCACCTCGGTCGAATGCGCCAACGTCTGTCGCCCGGCCCTCGGCCTTGGCGATGGCCGCGTCGCAGTGATCCTGGAGGGCGGTCCAATGATCGATCATGTCCTGAATGTCGTCCGGATCGCCAAAGTTCTCTTTCAGGTCGTCTTCGAGGAGGGAGATGTGCTCGGAACACGCCTC
>JBBRIK010000718.1:0-4166 GCA_038221045.1 Gemmatales bacterium | reverse complement strand
AGGCGGGAGAGTCATTCTACCATGCGCGGAAGGCGAGCGGGGCGGGGAAATTCCCCCGGTGTCCACGAAATCGAAACTCGAAAAACGGGGCGTTTACACGCCCCGCTCGCCTGGCAAACTCGCGACCATCAGCGACGCCGCTTCGGCTCCACTTCCGGATTCACCCACGCGGGCAACTTCTGCCCCGTTATCCCCGCGATTAGATTGCCGGCGCAGATGTCCGCCATCGCGTCCCGCGTCCCGACCGTCGCGCTGGCAATGTGCGGCGCCACGATGACATTCGGCAGACTCAGTAGCGGATCGTCATGCGCGGGCGGCTCCGGATCAGTCACGTCCAGGCCCGCCGCGAAGATCGTGCCACTCTTCAGGGCCTCCACCAGCGCCTTCTGATCCATGATCGGTCCGCGCGCGGTGTTGATGAATATCGCCGTCCGCTTCATCTTCTTGAACGTCTCGGCGTTGAAGAGGCCCCGAGTCTTGTCGTTGAGATCGGTGTGGACCGAGACGAAATCCGACTCGTGCAGCAGCGTCTCGAAATCGACCTGGGCGGCTCCGAAGTCCTGTTCCGCCTTCTCCGAACGATAGACGTCATGATAGAGGATGCGCATGTCCCAGCCCTTGCAGCGCTTCGCCAGTGCGTAGCCGATGCGGCCCATGCCGACGATACCGAGTGTCCTGCCGGCAAGGTCCTGGCCAAGATGGCCCAGCGGTTCCCACGTCTTCCACGCGCCGGAACGGCTGTAGCCGTCGCCCTCGACGATCCGCCGGGCCGCCCCGATCAGCAGGCAGAAGGCCATGTCGGCCGTCGCGTCGGTCAGCACGCCGGGCGTGTTGCCGACGCAGATGCCGCGCTCGGTCGCCGCCTTGACGTCGATGTTGTTGAAGCCGACGGCGTAATTGCTGACCACTTTCAGACGCGGAGCGGCGTCGAGCAAGGCGGGGTCGATGCGATCCGTCAGCAGCGACACCAGGCCGTCACAGTTCGCGATCTTCTGGCGAATCACGTCATACGAGGGCGGCAACGGCTCAGGCCAGACCTCGGCGTCACACTCGGCGTGGAGTCGGGTCAGCCCTACTTCCGGGATGATTCGCGTGACAAATACTCGCGGCTTGCCCGCCATGCGTCGGCTCCCTTTCCCCTCTCGCGCACCGGGCGCCCACGGGGAGAGTCTCCGGGAATCGTCAGGTTGCGGAATGCTGATGATTGTATACCCTGCGCGGCCTTCGAGTTACTTCACGCCGGCCCAGCGCTGTCTGACCTGTTCCGGCGAGGCTGTCCCCGTCGTTCCCAGTTGCTGAATCGTGATCGAGGCGACCAGACAGCCGAACGCCGCCGCCTCAACCAGCGATGCGCCGGCCGCCCGCGCACTGACGATGCCGGCGCTCGTCGCGTCTCCCGCGCCGACGATGTCGATGGGTCCGCTGACGGGAAAGCCCGCCACCGCGACGACGTTCGGCGGCTCGGCCACGACGATACCGTGTTCCCCGCGCGTGCAGCAGACCGCTCCGCCCGTTCGCTGCGCCAGCGCCAGAACGTCGGCCTCCTCACTCGACAGGGCCAGCCGGCACTCGCGTTCGTTCGGCTTCAGACAGACGTTGCGGAACAATCCGATCCGCTCCCGGCTGTCAGCCAGGACGAATCTCTTCCGGTCCGACGCTGCTCTCTCCGCCAGCCAGTTCCTGACTCGGCCCGTCACCACGCCGCAGTCCACCTCGCTGACCTGATCGAGAACGACAAGCGCGTCCGCCCTGCTCCACAGTGCATCGAGGCCATGCAGGATGCGATCCTCAAGGTCCGGCGACAGAGGGATCCGGTTCTTGATGTCGAGGCGATTCAACTCACGCGGAGTCTGGCCGATGGCGCACAACATCGGCTTGGTATACGTCGGCGTCCGCCGCCCTGAAGTGATCGTGAGGTACTGCGTATCGACGACGCGGAGGGCGTCCAGGGCCTGGCGCAACTCGAAGCCCTCGCCGTCCTCACCGAGGATCGCGACCGGCACTATCCGGCCGACGCCGAGCGCGGCGAGGTTGTTGATGATGGTGCCGGCGGCGCCAGGACAAGAGCGCACGCGGACGACCTGATAGGCATCGAGGCCGGTTTCCAGCGACGGCTCCGTCAGTGCGGCGTCGAGGTCGAGATAGCGGTCGAGGAACAGGTCGCCCACGACTCCGATAGTGAGATTCGGCAGGCGGGTGAGGATGTCGTCGATGAGTCGATCGGTCAGCATCGTTCCATCCCCTCTTCTCCCATCGGGGGAGTAAGACAAAGACCCCTCGCGCAAGTCAATGGGCCTCATCGAACAACCAGCGCAGCAGATGCTCTCCCTGCCGGTAGTCAGCAATGACCACGTCGGCGCCGGCGCTGACGAGGCGATTGCGCTTCCAGGTGTTGACGCCCTCCCGGCGGACCTCGTCGCTGGCGACGGCGATGGCCGTGCCTCCTGCCTTCTTCACCTCCTCGATCTCGACAAAGCCGTCGCCGAAGCCGAGGAGTTGTTCGCCCTTCAGGCCGTTCTCGCGCAAAATGCGTTCGATAATCATCTGCTTCGAGAAGTTCTGATAATCGTCCAGAGCACCGTAGATGTGAGGGCCGAAATACTCCGCTACGCCCAACAGCTTTGCTTCCTCGCGGACGTACTTCAGATCGGTGCCGCTCGCCAGGTAGAGAGCCACCCCACGACGCCGCAGTCCTTCCAGCAGGGCATGACTGCCTGGGACCGTCCAGAGGTCGGGCTTGCCGCCCTGTTTCAGCGACTCGATCCGGCCCTTGATGCGGGCCATGAGCCGATCGTGATAGCGGTGCTTGTACTCAAGTGGATCGAGAGGGACGCCGCCGCGCTGCTTTACCTCGTCGGCCAGTTGGATCATCTGATAAATCGTCTGCCGGCCATTGAGCCGCATGACGAACTCTTCCACCATCGACGCCAGTTCTTCGCTCGACTCCGCAGTTCCGGTCTTTTCCAGTTCTTCCACCATGAGGGGAATCATGACCTGGGGCCAGCCTTCGCGGAGAAGAGACAGGGTGCCATCGAAGTCGAACAGGACGGAGCGGAAGCCGCCGCGCGGCAATTCGGGCCGAAGCACTTCGAGGTCCACGTTCTTGTTCTCCTTGCGCCCGCATAGCCGTTACGCTCCTCACTGCCGAACACGATCGGCTGGGAACCTGCGAAAACCGGGCAGGTTGCGCGTGAGAAAGGGGTAGCGAGGTTTTTATACTCGATGCTGGAGATGAGTCGAAGATTCGCGATACGGGAGACGCTCATGCGGGTTCCACAATTCCTGGCCGACCATCAGATCCGATTCGAGGAACTGTATCACGCTCCCGCGTTCAGCGCCACACAGCGGGCCAAGCACCTGCACGTCTCGGGACGGCAGGTTGCCAAGTGCGTGCTGCTGATCGCGAACTCAGGTCCGCTCCTGGCCGTGCTGCCGGCAACGCATCACATCGACTTTCGTTTGCTGGGAGCGCATCTGGGTGAGGACGTGCGGCTGGCGCACGATGAGGAGATCGCGAAGGTGTTCCCCGATTGCGAGTGGGGAGTGGTATTGCCGTTCGGCGTCCTCTACGGTCTTCGGACGGTGCTGGACGACGCCCTGGATGCTGAGGCCCTCATCGTCTTCGAGGGCAACACCCACGTTGAGGCCGTGCGTCTGCTGTGCGGCGATTTCGAGCGGCTCGAAAAGCCTCGACGCCTGGCCTTCAGCAAGGCCGACGCGACCCGGTCCTCTTGATGGAGTCTGAACGCGGAGGTTAGCCGCGACGCGAAGTCTTCGGAGCGGAGCGTGTGGCGCGAGAACGCAGGACGCGCTCCGCTCCGAGGACTCCGCGTCGCGGCTAACCGTACCCCCTCTCATTTTTCTCTACTCTGCCTATCACTTGAACTCCTTGTGCGGCGACTCTGAGCATCGGCTGGAGCCTGAGCGAACCAAACGTTCAGGCTCAAGCGATACAAGTCCCACTCCGCGAATGGTTTGGATCGTCGTCAAGCGTGACGTTTTTTCTCGGCACCCCATTTGCGATTTATCATTCCAACACCAATCTCCATGAGGACCGGCCCCAATATCCTCGAGAGCCGGGCAACGTGGAGCAGAGAGGCTGAAGGGAACCTTGGCCCCTCCGGGGAGGGGAAATAAAGATTTCGTGAGAAACAAGACAAGAGAGC
>JBBRIK010000717.1:0-4167 GCA_038221045.1 Gemmatales bacterium | reverse complement strand
CACCCCGGAAGCGGCGCAGCTCCTTGCGCGTGAGGACATCATACGCCCGGATGAGGCTGCCATCCCCTCCCACGAAGACAACCTTGCCGTCAGGAGTAAAAGCCACCCCCGCATCGTTGAGCGGGTGTCTGACTGCCCTTTTCCGGCCCGACTCCTTCTCGTCCGCCACATCCCACAACTCCAACTTGCCCGACTCCTTGCCGCTTGTCAGGTCCCACAAGCGCAGCAGGTCAGCCCCGATCGATGCCAGCAGCTTCCCATCCGGCGAGAAACCGATGGCAACGAGGCCTTCGGGGTGGCGCAAGCGGACCGTACCCAGTCGAACAAGAGCGCCTGGGGGCAGCGGATCACCATACCGGTCTCGCCGCACCGGTCCTTGCTCTGTCGGAGACGGGATGGCCTTCTTCTCCGGTGGCTTGGGGGATTTGTCGCGCATCTTCCTGTCGGGATCGCGCCATGCCAGCGCCTTGCCGGCCCACTGTCGCACGTCCTCGCCTCCGTTCTCCGCGACCTCGGCGAGTATGAGAACCGGGGTCAGCCTGCCCTCGGGATCAATGCGCTCCAGCGCCTGCCAGATGGGGGGCCGCACATCCTTGTCGCCCTGGTTCAAACGATCCACCAACAGTGAGAGGGCGGGTTTGGCCTGAGGACCAATCATGGCTAACACTGCCGCCACCCTGGTCTGGTCCTCCGAGGTGCCGTGCTTCACCAGTTCCATCAATTCCCGTAGGGCGGCCTCGGCCGGCGGTCCCACCTCACGCATTGCCTGAAGGGCAGCGGCGCGGACGTCATCATCCTTTTCCCGCAGCGCAGCGATGAGGGCATCGAGAGCGTTTTTCTCCTTCGCCGCCGGCGGCCCCAGTTGCTCGACGGCCGCCTTGCGCACGTCCGGGTCCGGGTGGCCGAGCGCCTCCAGCAACAAGGGCGCCCGGGCGCCCCGAAGCCGGTACAGCGCCTTCGCGGCCGGGAGCGTCGTGATCGGCGCCGGAGTAAGGGACGCGAGCCGCAAGGCCGGAAGATCCCAGACGAGTACGGTCGTGTCGTGACTTCCCGAGAACAGTGTCCTGGTACGGGAGTCGAAGGCGAGAGACGTCACCTGGCCCTGATGTCCTTTCAGACGCAGTATCACCTCGCCCGAGCGCAGGTCCCGCAGGACGATGTCCTTGCCCTCGGCCAACGCCAGCACGCGTCCGGCATCGACAAAGGCGAGAGCAGGTGAAGAGGTTGCCTCGAATCGTGTACGCAGCCCGCCGTTGGCCACCTCGTAGATGCAGACTTCGCTCTCAGATGTTCCCGTGCCGACGGCCAGTGATTTGCCGTTCGGGGAAAAGGCAAGGGGCGCGTCTCCGTGTTGGTCTCTCAGCGCATGGAGGGGTTCTCCCGTGGCGAGGTCCCACAGGTTGCCCCCGGCCGTGGCGAGGAGTTTGCCCCCTGGAGAAAAAGCGATGCACTCGGGAGTCCCTTTGAAACGATGCAGTTCCTTCCGAGAGGCCAGGTCCCACACATGAGTATGGCGCGCGCTCCCGGCCAGTTGCTTGCCATCTGGGGAGAAGACAAAGGCTTTCGCTCCATACTTCTCATCGCTCAACTGGCCTACTTCCCGTCCCGTTGCTAGATCTCGCAAACGAAGGTTGCCGTTGACGAACGCCAGCATCTTCCCGTCCAGTGTCAGGGCAACCGCGCTCGGACCTTCCTGATACGAGGTCGGGAACTGTTCCACCTCCTTGCCGTTGTGTACCTGCCAGACGCGAACCGTCCGGTCTCCTCCTGTCGAGGCGAGGAGTTTACCTCCTGAGGCGGCGCTCAGACCCAGTACCGGGCCGAGATGTCCCCCGAGGGGGCGTACTTCTTTTCCCGTTGACAGGTCGATCCCATGAATGCTCCCGTGGTTGCCAGCGAACAGCATGGAGCGGCTGTCCGGCGCGAAAACAGACGCGGCACCCTCGAAACCCGTCAGCCGGGCGCGCACCTTGCCCGTGAGGGTTTCAAAGATGAGCCTGTCGGCTCCCCAGCGAGAAGCGATGGTTTGAGAGTCTGGGGAAAAGGCGAAATCGAAGCCGCTGCCTTCCAGTTTGCGGAGTTCCTTGGTCGTCGCGGCGTCCCACAACCGGATGCGGTTGCCGCCCGTCGCCAGGATTTTTCCGTCAGGGGAAATCGCCAGGTAGGAGGGATTAAAATACCTCTCCGGCGCTTCGATCTTGCGTATTTCCTTGCCGCTGGCCACGTCCCAGAAATAGATGAGGTTCTGGTTCGCGTTTGCCCCTCCCCCAATGAGCGTCTTGCCATCCGGGGAAAAGAGGACTCCAAAGCCGCCCTCCCGCTCGAAGGTGCGAACTTCCCTGTCCGTGCCTGTCTCACGCAGGTAGATTGTGCTCCGCGTCAGGATTCTGCCCCCCTTGCTCAGGTGGGTTGGACCCCCCGCGATCGCCAGGAACTTCCCGTCCGGAGAGAAGGCAATACGTTCAATCTCCTTGCTCTGGTCCTGAGGCGGGCGGAGTTCAATCTGCTTGCCGGTGGCGACGTCCCAGAGTCGGGCGCAGTTGTCGGCTACCGCCAGGGTCTTGCCGTCTTGGGAGAAGATCATTCCCTTGCTGCCCGCCTGAGTCGGCCAGCCAAACTGCCGGAGGAGCCGGCGCGTGTCGGCCTCGAACAGACAGATGGACCCGCCGTTGCCCAAGGAGGCAAGAACCTTGCCATTGGGGCTGAAGGCAAACCCCTCGACGCGCACCGCCGCTCCGTTGAGGTTCAGGTGGCGGAAGCGCCCGGTCCCCAGGCGTCCGCGCACATGCTCGGGCAATGGATCGCCGTACTGATCGAGGCGCGGTCGTTCATCCGCGTTTGCGACAGTTCCCGAACCGCCAAGGATTCCAATGCCGGCAATCCACGTCATCACGTTGAGCAGCCGCGGCATTTTGTTCTCCAGGACGGGGAAGCGGAACAGCGAAAGGAATTACTCTCACAGAATACCCGCACACCCAGGCCGGAGCGAGCGGAAACGGTCCTGTTCGAGCGTTGCCTCCTGCCTCGAACCAACACACAGGGGGCGAAAATGAATACTCTGCTCTGTGGAACGAGGAGTATACGCAGGCGCGAGGTAATCATGCTCGTCGGATATGTCAGCGATGAACGCTATGTCGCCCTGCACGATGTCGCCGTCGTCTTCGAGAACGGGGGCGACATGATCGCCACGCGCTCCCTCGCCAACGGCGCTCTGCTGGCCGACCTCAAGCCGGGACCGTATCGCGTCTCCCTGGCGAAGGACGGCTTCGGCAGCAAGCGGGTCGAGATGACGGTGACGCCGGATAAGCCGTATCAGTTTCGGCTCCTCTCGGATCGCCTCCTCGGCTACGTCTGGCCGAAATGGGTCGGGGCCGGCCAGGAGGGTGAGTTCCGCATTCACTCCTCAGATGCGTACAAGCTCTCGCTGTGGCGCTATGGCTGGGACAAGGAGTTGATCCAGGACCTCGGCTGGTTCGACGATCATGGCCCCGGCTCGACGAAACAACTCACTCCCGATGGCGATTTCACCCAGACGGGCGTGCAGTGGAACCGCGTCGGCTTCGGCAGCAAGTGGCATCATCAGCACATCACCGCCCCGGTCCGGACCGGCCTCTACTACTTCCACGTCAAGAACGTGCGCGGCGAGTTCTTCTCCTTTCCGTGGATCGTGTCTCCTGCCAGGCCGCAAGCGGCGATGGCGGTGCTGACCTCGAACATCACCTGGAACGCCTACAACAGCTTCGGCGGCCGCAGCAACTACGTCAATCAGCGCGAGTTGCTCCCAACGCCGACCGTGTATGCACGGACCGATCTGGAGCGCTACACGAAGCCCGGCACCTGGCCCTTCGAGGTGTCGGGCGCTCCGCTCTCCTTCGATCGGCCCGAGCCCGCCAACATGGTTCCCGAGGACGCCCTTATCACCGACGTCATCGAGGGACGACTCGCCTGCTGCTACGCGCCCGGCGAGTGGCGTCTACTCGGCTGGATGGAGCGCGAGGGCTTCGCCTATGACCTTTGGTCCGAGACGGAGTTGCACTTTGGCCGGCTGCCGCTCGATCGCTATTGCGTCCTGGTCCTCAACACGCACAATGAATATGTCTCGAAGGAGATGTACGAGACGCTCAAGGACTGGGTCCACAATAGAGGCGGCCGGCTCATGTCGCTGGC
>JBBRIK010000716.1:0-4176 GCA_038221045.1 Gemmatales bacterium | reverse complement strand
GCGCCCTGGCACTGGATTCGGCCATCGCGAAGGCAGAGGACGTGATGGGCGTGACGATCGACGACGGAGAGATCGTGGGACACAAGCAGGATGGTGATTCCGGATTCGCGATTGAGGCGGTCGAGCAACTCGTAGAAGCCTTCCCGGGTCTGAAAGTCGATGCCGGCCGCGGGCTCGTCCAGCAGCAGCAGTTCCGGCGACGGCTCCAGGGCGAGCGCGAGCAGGACGCGCTGCAACTGTCCTCCCGAGAGTTTCTCCACGGGCGGCTGGTCGAGAAACTCCGGCGGAAGGCCCACGCGCGCCAGCATTTCTCCCATGCGCTCGCGCAACTTTCGCGGCACGCCGAGGAACAGGGGACGGCGCATCAGGGCCAGGCCGAGCAGATCGCACACCGTCAACGGCAGACGAGCCTCGATGCGCAGTCTCTGCGGAACGTAGCCGATGTGCTTCGGGTCGGGTCGCGAGTGATCGTGGCCGCAATGAAAGGTGATCGTCCCCGCGAACTCCAACTCCCGCAGGACGCAGCGCAGCAGGGTCGTCTTGCCGGAGCCGTTCAGGCCGATCAGGGCGGTGATCCGGCCGCGCTCGAGGTCGGCGTCAACCCCTTGCAGGATCGGTCGGCCGCCCAATTCGACGCTCAGTTTTCGCAGGCTCAGCAGAGGGATGCTCATCGCACGCATTTCGCCAGGGCGTCAATGTTCTGGCGCATCTTCTCGACGTACCAGGTGCCTGTGACCTCTTCGCCGCCGCTCGTCTCGAGCGAATCGAGGACGACGAGGAATACCTGGCAGGAGGGATTGTGTTTGAGGAGTCCCTTTTTGAGGGTCTCCGCTTCGTTCTTCGGATATTGCGGCTCGACGGTGATAATGACGCGGTCGTAATCCTTGCAACTCTCGATGAGATGGGCGAGATGCTTGCCGCCGCCGTCCTGGCCGTCAAGCCCGCGCAGGGAGCCAGCCACCTTCAAGTTGAAACTGCCGGCGAAATACCTCATCGATTCGTGAGAGGTAATGATGGGGGCCTTCAGGTCTTTCAGACGCGTTTTCCCATCGGCAAGCAGGTCCTCGATCTCCTTGACGAGGGCGTCGCCTCGCTTCTGGTGGTCGGCGGCGTGGGCGGGATCGACGCTCTTGAAGTCGTCCCGCAGCGCCCGGACCATGAGGATGGCCTGTGGCAAACCGAGCCAGACGTGCGGGTCATACGGCCCGTGGGCGCAATCGCAAACGCCCTTCTCGTGTTTGTGCGGTTGGCTGGGGTCGTAGCCAGGGTTCTTCTCGAGCGCGTCGGTGGGCAACTCGTCGGCGAGCTTGTGGAATCGAAGTTTCGCGTTGCTGCTGTTCGCTACGAGACGATCGGCGAAGCTGTCGTCCAGCCCCCGGCCACTGGCGACGAATAGGTCGGCCTCGCGCAGTTTGATGGCGTCCTCGACCAGGAACTGATAGTCGTGCGGTCCCGTCGTGGTACACAGGCTCAGCACGGCTGCCTGCTCGCCGCCGATGGATCGAGCGAAGGATGCCAGCGGCGCGAAGGTGACGACAACGCGAGGCGGACCGCCCTTGCCCTCCCACGGATTACGCATCGAACCGCAGCCAATCGCGGCCACCAACGGCAACAGGGCGAGCAACAGGAGCGCTCGGCGTGTCCGGTTCATCATTCACCTCGCATGCTAACATTGTAATACCGATTTGAATTGTAGACCGCCCTCGCGAAGAAGACAAGGCGAGCCTTGCGCGTCTTCCTTCCTGGGAAGGGGGACTCGGAAAATCGTTGAAACCGCTCTTTCGAGGGGCTACCCTCGTCTCCTGGCGAGTTCCTCAACATCCTCACGCTGGGATTTCGATGTCCTGTAAATGTGGGAGCTGCATTGTCCTTTCTGTCCTCGCCGTCTCCCTTGCCAGCCTGGGAGCATGGTTTGTCGTTCGGCCCATGATGGGACGGGTCCCGGACGCCTCCGAGAGCCGATCGGAGGAGGAGAACAAAGAAGCGCCCCGCGCGCGAACGGCGGATCCAACTCCCGCCGAGCAACTCGAACATCGATTTTCAACCCAGGTGCAGCCCTTCCTCGACCGCTACTGTTACTCGTGTCACGGAGCAAAGAAGCCGAAAGCGTCGCTCGACCTCAGCCGCGACTCGACCGTGAAGGCGATCGCGAGCAACGCCCGCCAATGGGAAATGGTGCTCGAAAAGCTCCAGGCGCGGGAGATGCCTCCCCAAGACGCACCACGCCAGCCAAAAGCCGGCGAGCAAGCGGCGGTCATCGCCTGGATTCGCGACCTTCGCGACCATGAAGCGGAGCGGAACGCCGGCGACCCAGGGACAGTCCTGGCTCGCCGTCTGAGTAACGTCGAGTTCGACTACACGATCCGCGACCTGACGGGCATCGACATCCGGCCGACACGAGAGTTTCCGGTCGATCCCGCCAACGAAGCCGGGTTCGATAACTCGGGCGAATCCCTCGCCATGTCGCCGGCGCTGCTGAAGAAATTTTTGACGGCAGCGCGGCTGGTCGCCGACCATGTCGTCCTGAAACCGGAAGGCTTCGTCTTCGCTCCTCATCCGGTTGTGACCGACACCGACCGCGACAAGTACTGCGTCCAGCGCATCATCGACTTCTACAAGCGTCACCCGGTCGATCTGGCCGATTACTTCCTGGCCGCCTGGCGTTATCAGCATCGCGAGGCCCTCGGCAAGCCAAAGGCATCCCTGGGCGACATTGCCGGCGAGGCCGGACTCAGCCCCAGGTATCTCGCGACGATCTGGCCGCTGCTTGAGGCAGGCCAATCGGCGACCGGCCCGCTCGGGGAAGTGCAGGCCCAATGGCGGAAATTACCGGACGATGCGCGGAAGCAGAGCGAGGCCCGGCGCGAGTGCGAACGCCTGCGCGACCTCGTGGTTCGCCTGCGCAAGGGATTCGCGCCGAAGGTTGAGAGGTTGCAGGCGAAGGGCATCTCTGTCGGTAGTCAGCCCTTCGTCCTCTGGCGGAACGATCGACTTGCCGAGCAGCACATGCACGGGAGCAGCAACACCGACGGGGAAGCCGTTGCGCGATTCTGCCAGGTCTTTCCCGATGCGTTTGTGGTGATGGAGCGGGCTCCGTACTACGATGCCGGCTCCAGCCCAAAAGGACGTTTGCTCAGCGCCGGCTTTCACCTGATGTCCGGCTACTACCGCGATGACGGGCCGCTATGCGAACTGGTGCTGGGCGACGCGGCACGACGCGAACTGGACACGCTCTGGGAAGAATTGCATTTCGTGACGCTGGACCGAGTGAGGCAATACAAGGATTTCATCTTTTTCGAGCGTGCCGAGCCGCCTCGCTTCATGCGCGAGGCCGAGTTCGACTTCGCGCGTTCCGAGGACAAGGACGCGACCTCCGAGGCGAAGATGGACCGGCTCGCCAGGGCGTACCTGGCGAAGGCACGCAAGCAGGACGCCAGCGCCGAGGCACAAAAGGCGATCGAAACCTATTTCACCGGCATGTCGGCTGACATTCGCAAGGTCGAGCGCGCCCGTCTCGCCGCTGAGCCTCGCCATCTCGATGCGCTGGCGCAGTTCGCCGAGCGTGCTTATCGCCGGCCCCTCTCGACTGCCGAGCGAGAGGAAGTGTTGAAGTTCTATCACACCCTCCGCAAGCAGGACGACCTGGGACACGAGGAAGCGCTGCGCGGTACGCTCGTCACGATCCTGATGTCGCCCCATGTCTGCTATCGCTTCGTCCCTGTCGAACCCGCGAGCCGGGCGGGACCGCTTTCGGATTACGACCTGGCGAGCCGTTTGAGCTACTTCCTCTGGTCGAGCATGCCCGATGCCGAGCTGCTCGCTCACGCGAAAGCAGGCGACCTGCACAGGCCGGACGTGCTGACGGCGCAGGCGCGGCGGATGCTGCGCGATCCGCTCGTGCGCGGACTGGCGACGGAGTTCGGCGGCAACTGGCTCGATTTTCGACGCTTTGAAGAACACAACAGCGTCGATCGGCAGCGCTTCCCGAGTTTCACCAATGAGCTGCGGCAGGCGATGTTCGAGGAGCCGATCCGCTATTTCATCGACGTCGCGCAGCGGAATCGCTCCGTCCTCGATCTGCTGTATGGCACCGACACCTTCGTCAATCGCCCCCTGGCGAAGCACTACGGCATGCCCGAGCCTGCTCGCGCCGATGAATGGGTTCACGTTGACGAT
>JBBRIK010000715.1:0-4181 GCA_038221045.1 Gemmatales bacterium | reverse complement strand
CCTCCTCGAAAGCCCGAAAGAGTGCCTCCACGCAGGCATAGTCCGGACCGGGAGTAAACCGACCCACAAGCACTTCGGCATCGCGGCCTTCGAGGGTGATCTGGCCTAGATCGCGATGACTCTCGTCCCTCAACTGCAATCGCTGTCCGGCTTGAAAGTGCATGGCTAACACCCTGTCGTGTCCTGGAAAACCTGGGAAAGTAATTCTAACCGTTCGTCCGTGAAGCCCGCGATTCCATCGGGATGAATGAGCCGGGCATGATTGGGAAAGCGGCTTGTCGGATCCGGGACGACCTCGAAGCCCGTCTGTCTGATCGCCTCCGCAGTCGATGTTCCCACCACACGGGAAGTTGTCCGCCATTTCCGCGAACCTGGGAATGCCAGCCGCATTTGCGAGGCGGCTTCCTGGGGAGTCCCTTCGAGAAGTAGGGAAATCCCCGGAGGGATCTGCTGCCGGTCGATCGACGACAGGTGCAGATTGGCGACACTTCCGCCCCCGACTCGATGAACGACGGTTTCCGGTTTAACGACTTCCGCCTGACCGGGGGCCACGCTGCACCTCTGCCTGCATGCTGTTGAGACACTCTCTGTAAATTATCACAACGGACCAACTCCAGGAAGTGCGAGTACTGGACGGCTGAAAAAGTTGATGCTTCGGCCTGGCTCCGCTGCTATTGTTTTCCCTATTCGCATGACCCACTTGATGCCCTTTCCGGAGAATTCAGCATGGGAGTCAATTCACCACTCAACCGCAAACTGCGGATGGGCCTTATCGGCGGCGGCCAGGGCGCTTTCATCGGCAAGGTCCACAGTATCGCGGCCATTCTCGACAACCGCGCCGCCCTCGTCGCCGGCGCCCTGTCCTCCGATCCCGCGAAAGCCAAGGCGTCGGCCCCGGACTACGACATTCCGCCGGAGCGGGCCTACGGCTCCCACAAGGAGATGATCGCCGCCGAGTCGAAACTGCCCGCCGGTGAGCGCGTCGATTTCGTCTCGGTGGCGACGCCGAACCACACGCACTTCGAGATTGCGAAGGCGTTCGCCGAGGCCGGCTTCAACGTCATGTGCGACAAGCCGCTCACCTTCGACCTGGCCCAGGCCGAGGAACTCGCGAAGGTCGTTCAGAAGTCCGGCGTCGTTTTCGGTGTCACGCACAACTACACCGGCTATCCACTCGTGCGCCAGGCCCGCGAGATGGTCCTCAACGGCGACCTGGGCGAGATCAACGCCATTCGCGCCTTCTATATCCAGGGCTGGCTCCGCACACGTCTCGAAGCACAGGAGCAGAAGCAGGCGAGCTGGCGGACCGATCCGAAGCGCTCCGGGGCGGCGGGCTGTTTCGGCGACATCGGCACGCACGCCTACAACCTCGGCCGCTATGTCAGCGGTTTGCTTCCCGATCAGATCAGTTGCCAGTTGAAAGCGTTCGAGAGCGGCCGGGCGCTGGACGACTATGGCACCGCGGTCATTCGCTATCAGAACGGCGCGCTCGGCACGGTCACCGCCTCACAGATTTCCCATGGCCGCGAGAACGATCTCTGGATCGAGGTCGATGGGACGAAGGGCGCTCTCGAATGGCATCAGGAAGAGCCGAACAAGATGATGCTGCGCGTCAACGGCGAGCCACATCGGCTCTATACCCGCGCGGGCGGACCCTACCTCGGCGCTGCGGCGTCGGACTGTACGCGCATTCCGAGCGGTCATCCAGAGGCGTTCCTCGAAGCGTTCGCGAATGTCTACGTCGCGGCCTATGGCGACATGATCAAGCGTGCTGCCGGCGAGAAGTTCGACGCGGCCAATAGCGTCTATCCTAACGTCGCGGACGGCGTCGATGGGATGAACTTCATCACGCAATCGGTCGCCAGTTCGGCGGCAGGCGGAGCGTGGCTGTCGCTGAAGCATGCTCTGTGTCGGCGCTGAACGCTTCCGCCGCTTGCGGCTTAGCGGGGAGAAGACCGCTAAGCCGCAAGCGGTGGCGTTGTCATTTTCCGACATGCAGGTTCCGTGGGCGGCGCACCTCGATACGGCGATTGTTGCCGTTCGCCGCGGCGCTCGTCAGGATCTGCGTCGCCTTCTGGACGTTCGACACCTTGAAGACGCCCATCACCTTGCCGTTCTTGCCGCCGGAACTGCAGTAGGCGTAGTCGATGTTGACGTGAGCGGCGGCGAGTTGCTCGCAGACGTGAGCCAGGGCGCCCGGCTGATTGCGAAGCTCGACCATCAGCACCTCCGACTCGGTGTGCGAAGCGTTCAGGCCCTGAAGCACCTGCACCGTCCGCGGCGCGTCGCTGGTGACGAGACGAAGGACGCTATGTTCGTGGCTGTCCATGATCGTCAGAGCGATGACGTTCACCTTTTCGCGGGCCAGGGCGCTGAGGACGTTGGCCAGCCGGCCCGGACGATTCTCCAGAAAAACGGATACTTGCTTCGTGGTTTCCATTCGGCTCACCTCGGGAAAAGAGGGTCTCGATCGCTCGCGTCAAAAGGACGTGCAGGCACGCTATTCTAAATCGCGGCGGCCCCAGGTCCAGAAAAACCCGCTCGGGAAAGTGACTTCCGAAAAGACTCAAGCCGGGCAACGTATTGAAGCCCCCGCCCATGTGGGGTATAGTTCCTCGTTCCCACGCTCTGCGTGGGAACGTGCTCTTCGACGCTCTGCGCCGCGGTGGCTTGTCAGGCGGCGCGTCGCATCGGTTCGGAAGACGACGCAGAGCGTCGAAAAAGCCGTTCCCACGCAGAGCGTGGGAACGAGGAACCCGAGACAGAGCGTGGGAACCTGGCGGGCAACGTATTGAAGCCGCCGCCCTTGTGGGGTATAGTAAAACTCGTTGATGAGTAGCTCGGTCGGCTTCGTCGCCGTCCCGCGATCCGCCTCCCAGGAAAGAGTGGCAGCCGTGCAAATCAAGATCTCTGCCCGACATGGGCACCTGGCCGAACCAACTCAGCACTTCATCGAGGAAAAGGCCCAGAAGCTGCTCCATATCTTCGAGCGGCTTACCATGATCGAGGTGACGGTCGATCATCAGAAGAACCTCATCGACGTCGAGTTCAAGGTCGAAGCGGAGCACAAGCACGATTTTATCGCCCGCGCCGAAGCGACCGAGTTGACAGCGGCGGTCGATGCGGTTCTGCACAAGCTCGAAATGCAACTGCGCCGCTACAAGGAAAAGATCCAGGACCATCGCCGCGATCAGCCGACCGGTCACGTCGCCGGTTCGCCGCAATCCGAGCAGTCCGGCGAGGAGTAACGCCAGCCATGCGCATGTGCGATTTCGTGGTTCGCGACGCGATCATTGCCGACCTCAAAGCGACCACGAAGGAAGAAGTGATTCGCGAGATCGTGGAGAGTCTTCGCGTGGCCGCCCAGCTCAAGAGCGGGGCCGACACCGAAGACGTCGTCCGCGCCATCCAGAAGCGCGAAAGCCTCGGCTCGACCGGCATCGGCCGCGGCGTCGCCATCCCGCACACCAAGCACGGCGGCGTCGAACGCCTCCTCGGCACCATCGCCATTTCGCCCCGCGGCGTCCCCTTCGACAGCCTCGACGGCGAGCCGGTCCATGTCTTCGTCCTGCTCATTTCACCGCAGGACCGGCCCGGCGATCACCTTCGCGCCCTCGAAAACGTATCGCGGTCGCTGCGCGACGATGGCTTCGTCCGTGCCTTGCGGAACGCCGCCTCCCGCGAAGGAATCTGGACGCTTCTCGAAGGCGGCGTGAACCAGCACCCCGTCTGAACCGTTCTCGATCGGCCTGCGGATTTACCTCTCCTCGAACGATGCGTGAGACCCTTGACGCCATGATCGGCTCGACCTTGACGACCAAAGTGCTGATTACGAATCCCCAGGGATTCCACATGCGTCCCGCTGCTTCCTTCGTGAAAATCGCCAAACAATTCCAAAGCGCCGTCCACGTCACCAAGGACGATCAACGCGTCGATGGCAAGAGCGTCCTGAACCTGCTCAGTCTCGGCGCGCCATGTGGAACCGAACTGACCATTGAAGTGTCCGGTGCGGACGCGACGGCCGCCCTGGCGGCGCTCGTTGAGATCGTCAATACTTCCGTCGAGGATCCGGACGCACCGGTGGGTTGAGCGTTGTCTTGGCGCGTTGGGGGTGGGAAATGTAGACCGCAAACCCCCCCGCCGCACAACCAAACCCGGACGCGGGGTAGAATCGAGCGAGC
>JBBRIK010000714.1:0-4183 GCA_038221045.1 Gemmatales bacterium | reverse complement strand
AGCGCTACGTCATTCGCACAGTTTCCAGTATACCAGCCGGTAAACGGTTCTTATCGGCTTATGGGGAAAACTGCTGGAGAGCAGGCGAGGGATACACTAGAGTCAATGCTTTCTTCGGCCCTGGGAGACCACATGGCAGCCGCAAACCGAATCGCTTCGCCCCGAGACCCCCAGCGTCGCGAATTTCTGCGTGCCGGGCTTGCCGCATTCGGCTCCCTGACGCTGCCTGCGCTGTTTCGGCTGCGCGCCGAGGCCCCAGTGCGGGCGCCCCGAGAACGGACGGCGGTGATCGTTGTCTGGCTGCGCGGCGGCGGCAGCCATCTGGATACCTACGACCCGAAGCCCGATGCGCCTGCTGAGTATCGTGGGCCTTTCAAAACCCTGGCGACCCGGACAGCCGGTCTTCGCGTCTCTGAACTGTTGCCCCGGCATGCGAAGATCTCGGATCGTTTTACCATTCTTCGCTCGATGGCCCACACGGGCGGAGGGCATCCCGCAGGGTCGCTACAGCTTCTGTCGGGCGATCTGGACGCGCAGGACAAGCTCAAGCCCATTTACCCCGACTTCATGAGCGTCGCCAATCGCCTGCGCTTCGATCCGCGCCGGCCGCTGCCCAACTACATTGGCGTCAACCCGATTGTGCGCTACGACAACTTTACCATCGCCGGGCCCGCCTACCTCGGAGAGTCGTATGGGCCATTCGCGGTGACGGGCGACCCGAACGCACCAAGCTTTCGCGTGCCGAACATCGGCCTCGCCGATCCCGGAGAAGAGAAGCAGTTGGCCGGGCGGGCTGCTCTTTACAAGGACCTGGATACGCTCCGTCGTGAACTCGACCGCTCCCGTGCCATCGAGGCCATGGACCGCTTCCAGGGGCAGGCGCTCAATCTCCTCACCAGCCGCGAGGCAGTGAAGGCTTTCGACCTGAACCTGGAGAGTCCGAAGGTTCGCGACCGCTACGGACGGAACACCTGGGGACAACAACTCCTCATGGCTCGCCGTCTGGCCGAAGCAGGCGTGGAGATTATTACGACCGAGTTGAACGGTCCGCTGTGCGGCCGGGTCCAGAACTGGGACGATCACGCGGTCAATCATCATGTCTTCGATGCTCTGAAGTATCGGGCGCCGTTCTTCGACCAGGCGGTGACGGCCCTCATCGAGGACCTCTACACGCGCGGCCTGGACCGGCGCGTGCTGGTCGTGGTGACCGGCGAGTTTGGGCGGACGCCGAAGATCTCGTATGTAGCCAGCAGCGGCGGCGGGGTGGCAAGCGGGGCCGCCGGCGCGGTCCAGCCGGGCCGCGATCACTGGCCCGCGGCCAACTCGATGCTCTGGGCAGGCGGCGGCATCGCCACCGGCCGGGTCATCGGGGCCACCGACCGGCACGGCGAGTATGTGGTTGATCGCCGCGCCGGCCCGCATGACTTCCTGGCAACGATCTACCACCATCTCGGCATCGACTACGAGAAGGTCACACTTCCCGACGGCACCGGCCGGCCGGTACACATCGTCCAGGATGGCAAGGCGATTCCCGAACTGACGTCCACCGCATCGTAGTTCGACTGTGCTGAATTGGCGAGCGGGGCCAGTAATGGCCCCGGTTTGATGACCTGCCGGGGCCATTACTGGCCCCGCTCGCCTGGCGAATCGGAGATCACATGCTCTACAAATGGCTGACGTTGGCGGGACTTGTGTTGGGTTCGTGCCTCGGCAACTCGTTTGCCCAGGCAGCCGAAGAAGTCACTGTCGCCATGTCGCGGCCGGTGCATCCCGTCCTGATTCGCAACGAACACAACATCCTGTTGCAGATTATCGTGGACGTGCAACGCGAGAAGGAAGTGCGACTGGAGGGGATGCACTTTGCATTCGACAAATCCGACGACGCCGGCGACCTCGCGTCGCTGACCCTGTTCTCAACCGGCGACAAGCAGGAGTTCTCGCCGGCCTCTTCGTTCGGCAAAACGATGGACCCGGCGCGGACGCTGGCTTTCCGGGACGGTCTCGCACTTCGACGCGGGAAAAACGTGTTCTGGCTTTCCGGCCGGCTCAAGCCGGCAGCCGATCTCTCGCATCGCATCGCCGCCAGTTGCACAACCGTCGAGACAACCGCCGGGAAGCTCTCTGTAAAGGATCTGTCGCCGGGAATCCGCCAGCGTATCGGGATCGCCTTGCGAAAACACAAAGACGATGGTGTGCATACCTATCGCATCCCGGCGCTGGCCACTACGCCCAAGGGGACGCTGTTGTGCGTCTACGACATGCGGCGACGGATGGGACGCGATCTTCAGGAGGACATCGACGTTGGGCTGAGCCGCAGCACGAATGGCGGCAACACCTGGGAGCCGCAGCGCGTCATCATGGACATGGGCAAATTCGGCGGCCTTCCCGAGGAACAGAACGGCTGCGGCGACCCGGGCATCATCGTGGACCAGAAGACAGGAGAGATCTTTTGCTTCGCGGTCTGGATGAATGGCAAGCCCGGCAAACATCAGTGGACCGCCGATGGCTCCGAACCCGGTTATGAGATCGGCAAGAGCGCTCAAATGCTGATGGTGCGCTCCCAGGACGACGGCCGCACCTGGAGCAAGCCCGAGAACCTTACGCGCAAGTTGAAGAAAGAACCCTGGTGGCTCTTCGCGCCGTCGCCGCAACAAGGGATCAACCTCGCGGACGGAACGCTCGTGATGCCGGCGCAAGGGCGTGACGAGAAAGGGAAAGAGTTTTCGACCGTGATGACGAGCCGCGATCATGGCGCAACTTGGACCGTGGGAACACCGGCGTACAGCGGCGGCAGCGAGTGCCAGGCGGTACAACTCGGCGATGGTTCCATCATGCTTAACATGCGGAATGAAAACGAACGATTTCGGGCCGTGTTCGTGACTCGCGACCTGGGGAAAAGCTGGCAGCCGCACGAAACCAACCGCAACACGCTGATCGAGCCGAATTGCAACGGCAGCTTGCTCCGCTTCGACTACAGCGAAGCCGGCAAGAAAAAGCACGTCTTGCTGTTCGCCAACCCGCACTCGCAAAAAGGCCGCACGCACCAGACGATCCAGGTGAGCTTCGACGACGGCCGCACCTGGCCCGCCTCGCACCACTTGCTTCTCGACGAAGGCCGCGGTAATGGCTACCCGAGCCTCACGCGGGTGGATGATCGCCACGTCGGGATCGTGTATGAAGGAAGCCCGGCTCACCTGGTGTTCGAGAGAATCCCCCTGGCCGAGTTGCTCGAGCCAGCGCCTCGGCCTGTCTCGCGGGAAAGCGTCGAATACCTGGAGAAACTACGCAAGCGAACTCCCTTCGGCACAAAGGACTTCGACCTGACGGCGTTGCGTGCGGGCATGGGAACGCGCCGCGAGCCCACGACCAAAGGGGTCAAGTTCATTCGCGTGAAGGTCGGAGAGGTCCCCTGTGAATGGGTCCTGGCACCTGGCGCGGACCCCAATATTCGGCTGCTCTATCTGCACGGCGGCGGCTTTGTCTCGGGGTCGGGCGGATTCTATCTCACGGTGGCGGCTCACCTCTCGACGGCGGCCAGGTGTGCTGTGCTTCTGCCCGACTACCGGCTGGCGCCGGAGCACCGTTTCCCCGCGGGACTTGAGGATTGTATTCTCGCCCACAAATGGATGATCGCGAACGGGCCGTCCGGCCCCGCACCTTCCCGAGCCACTTTCGTTGCCGGGGATTCGGCTGGCGGCAGCTTGACGCTGGCGACGCTGCTGGCGCTGCGCGACCGCAAGATGCCGCTCCCAGCGGGAGGAATCGCCCTGTCGCCGACCACCGATTTGACGCTGGCGAGCGAATCGCTGAAGACCGTCTACGATCCCATCCTCAGTGCGCGCACCATGCCCGTGTTCCGGGATCATTATCTGGGGAAGATGGACCCACGCAACCCTCTGGCCTCGCCGGTCTTTGGCGACTACCGCGGCATTCCGCCGCTGCTGATTCAAGTTGGCGAACACGAGATGCTCCGCGACGACAGCGTCCGGGTAGCGAAGAAGGCTCGGTCGGACGGAATCTCCGTGAAGCTCGAAATTTGGCCGGGCATGTTCCATGTGTTCCAGTCGCACGAGCCACTGCTTCCTGAAGCCAGGGAGGCCATCGATCATATTGCCGAATTCATGCGCTCGTCGCTGCGTCGATAGTTCGACTTTGCGAGATTGGCGAGCGGGGCCAGTCATGG
>JBBRIK010000713.1:0-4184 GCA_038221045.1 Gemmatales bacterium | reverse complement strand
GCCGGCCTGACGAAAGCGCTCGAACACCAACTCCTGGTCCTCCGGCGCGATGCCGACGCCGGTGTCCTGCACCGTGAGGACGACGTGCAGCGGGCCGGCCTCCGCGCGCAGCAGCACCCGGCCGCCCTCCGGCGTGAACTTGATCGCGTTCGACAGCAGGTTCGACAGGATTTGCGTCAGCTTCGTCTGGTCCTGGCGCAGCGCCGGGATCGCGGGATCGACCTGGCTGCGCAGCTCGATGTTCTTCTTCTGCGCCAGCGGCCGAAACATGTTCAGCTGGCCCTCGCAGACGTCGGCCGCCGAGAACTCTTCCAGACGCAGCTCCATCTTGCCGGCCTCGATCTTCGCCAGATCGAGGATGTCGTTGATGAGGGCCAGCAGCCGTTCTCCGGACGACTTGACGTTCTTCACCCACTTCTGCTGCTTCTCATTGAGCTGTTCGCCCAGCAGCACGTCGCTGAAGCCAAGGATGGAATTGAGCGGCGTCCGCAGTTCGTGGCTCATCGTCGCCAGGAAGTCGCTCTTGAGCTGATTCGACTCGAACAGGGCGAGGTTGGCCTGGGCCAGTTCGTCTACCTTGCGGTCGAGGTCGGCGTTGACCTTACGGAGCCGATCCTGCATGGCGACCAGGTTGCGAAGCATGCGGTTGAAGGCGTGTGACAGGTCCTCGAACTCGTCGCCGGTCTGAATCTCGCTGCGGACGTTCAGTTCGCCGGCGCTGATGGCGTCCGACACTTCCTTGAGATGCTTGACCGGCTTGACGATCACATAACGGACGATGAGATAACTGCCGCCCATGATGAGCAGGGCCGTCGCCAGGGCGGTGCAGAGCAGGATGGCCCGGTTGAAGTGAACGCCTTCCTCAATGAGGCTGGTTGGCACCTCGATCTTGACGAGAGCGATCAGGCCGCCTTCTTTCAGTTCGGCATTTTCGCGCTGATGGCAGCTCAGACACGCCTGCGTCGCGCGAATAGCACCGTAGTAGTGGAACTGGTTGACACTGGTCTGCAACTGGCTGTCTTCGTTGCGCGACGGGTCCGAGAGGAACTCCTTGAGGCGAGCCTGCTCGTAATCGTTATCGGCCCGATTCTCCTGGCGCGTGGGGTTGGGCTTGATGAAGTTGTGATGACAGTCCTTGAGAGATTTGGGCCAATCCTTTTCCCAGTACAGGCGGAACTCGTCCATGCCTCGCGTGCGGTTGGACTCGACCGATTCCTCGGGCTGTAGAAACAGGGCGGGCAGCACGTTGAGCGGTCCGCCGGGAGCGGAGGCCAGCATGCTGCCGATGGGGAGACGATTGCGCGGAAAGAGATCGTCCTGTTCGCGCGCCCGGCAGCCGACCGACAGTTGCCGGGCGACGATCTGATTGACCAGGAGCCGGCAGGTCGTCGGGATCTGTTCGTAGGCCAGCGACTCCGTCTGCCAGGCGTACAGGCAGAAACTGCCGCTGATGAGCAGCAGAATGAAGCCGCCGAAGAGGAAGCGACACTTCCTTTCGAGGCTCGTTTCGCCCAGCAAGCGTTTGAAGGCGCGATAGGACATGGTTTGTCAATTGTCCTCTGTCCTTTGTCCACCGTCAATCGCATCCTGGGCGATCCTCCCGCTACGCCGCAAGCGGCAAGAAGAGTTCGCCCTTGCGTCAGCGGACGGCTCCGCCATTGACGCGGATCACCTGCCCCGTCAGGAACCTCGCGGCCGGCGACGCCAGCCAGCGAGCGACGCCGGCGACGTCCTCCGCAGTACCCCAGCGAGCCAGCGGGGTCTCACGCAGGACGCGTTCCTGCCATGTCGTCGAGGCGTTTTCTCCCCAGGCCGTCCTGATCCAGCCCGGCGCGAGGCAGTTCACCCGCACCTCGGGGGCCAGCGTCAGGGCCAGGCTCTTCGTGAAGGCCGTCACCGCCGCCTTCGCCGCCCCGAACAGTTGGCCGCTGTCGCCTGCCATGCCCGTCTCGGCCTGGTCCCAACCCATGTTGAGGATCACGCCGCTGCCGGCCGACTTCATCCGCTGTCCGATGGAACGTGATAACACGATTGTCGCCTTCACGTCGACGTCGAACAGCACGGTCAGCTTTTTCTCGAAAGGCCAGCGCGCCGCCTCGCCCGTCAGGGTATCAGCGCCGGCATTGTTCACCCAGACGTCAATTCCGCCCCAGGCGTCCCACGCCGAACGCGCCAACTGCTCGCAGGCTGTTTCCTCGGACAGATCGCCCAGCATCAGGTGACTGCGGACCCCCTGCCCAAGGACTTCGTTGACGACGGACTCGGCAGCCTCGCGGGAGCGGCGGGCGTGGACGAGGACGTCGGCTCCCGCGGCGGCGAACTCCAGAGCGATCGCGCGTCCGATACCGCTGCTGGAGCCGGTGACGAGCGTCCGCAAACCGAGCAGTTCCTGCCCCGGCCTGGACACGACCGGAGTCGCCGCCGGGGGTGGACGATGGAGTTCTTCGAGCAACTCGACGACGGTTCGGCCGAGTTCGGGATGCACGACCTGGGGAGCGATCTCAGCCAGGGGGCGCAGCACGAAATCGCGTTCGTGCATTCGCGGATGAGGCAAGGTGAGGTCGCGGCCCTCGCAGGTGAGCGAGTCGTAGAGCAGCAGATCGAGGTCAATTGTGCGTGGCCCGAAGCGTTCGCCGCGCACCCGGCCCAGGCGAGTTTCGACGGCGAGAAGAGCGTGGAGGAGTTCCTCGGCGGAGAGACTGGTTTCGAGTTCGGCAGCGGCATTGAGGAAACGTCCCTGTCCGGCCGGCCCGCCGACCGGCTCCGTTTCGAGAAACGACGACACGCGCAGGACGGCGATGGCAGGATGCTCGCGGAGCGCCTTCAGGGCCTGCTCGAGAGAGGCGCCGCGATCGCCCAGGTTGCTGCCCAGCGCGATGAAGGCTTTCATTGATCTTTGCCGGTGGAGGTCAGAGAGTCTTTGCTTGCCGTTTCGCGCTCTTTCTTCTCCCTTGCCATCTGTCCATCCGTCCACTATTATGAAGAAAGGCGTTCTTTCGTTGCATTGCGCATGCGCCACACACACCCTCGGGCGCATTTCCGTCCGGGGTGCGCACCCGCGCGGACAATTCCAACAACAGTTATCGCTGTTTCTCCCACCACCCGCGCCAGCGCTCGATCGACTTCTCGCGCTGCTCCTTCGTGGCATTGCGCGAGGGGCCGTAATCGACGCCGCGAGCCATCTTCATGAGGGTCGTCTGCGCCCACTCGCGAACGGTGGCGTCGTCGTCGCTGAGACGCTCGATCAGTTCGCTGCCCCAGCGATAGTCGCGGGCTCGCCCGATCTTGATCGCCGCCAGTCGCACTTCAGACTTCTCATCGGTCAGTTTCTTCTTGATCTCGTCGGGCTTGAGCCGCATCAGGTTGACGGCGAGAGCGTTCCGCGCGGCATTCTGCGTTTCACGGTCGTAGCCGGCGGCATGGACGCCGAGTGTGTTGAGGACGCCCTCGCCGTCGCGCAGGCCCAACTCGGCAATCAGCAGCCGCAGTTTCTCGCCGCGCTCCTTGCCGGCGTCCTCGATCAACTGCGATGTGCTAACCGCCTTCAGAGCGTTCGGCTTCGGAGCGTTGACGGCGCCGGCTTTCGCCAGGGCGTTGCGGCGCAGCGTGACGGCGAAGCGAAGGTCCTGAAGGATGGCGCGGTGCGGCGAACCAGCGCCGACAGCGCCAAGTTCGTCGCGCGCGAAATCCATGAGCTTGTAGTCGTTGCTGGCGCTGAGGAGTCTGTTGAGCTTGGCCGAGATGACGGTCACGGGACACGAATGATTGAGGCCCGCGGCGCGGTTGAGTCCGCGGATGAGTGCGAAGACTGACTCGGGTCCGAGTTTGGCGAAGTCGCGCGCCGCCTGCTGGCCCTCGGGGCCGCGCAGTTTGCCGGTGTCGAAGAGGATGAAGCGTTCGACGATGGCGTCGAACTTCTTCTCTTCCTCGTCGGTTAACTCGGGGAGGCTGGGAGCCAGGGGATGAGGCTTTCGAGGTTCCTGAGCGCGAAGGAAGCCAGACAGCGCGACGAGGCACAAAACGGATGTGAGGAATCGCTTCATGAAAATGCTCCCGAACAGACTCCCTCTTCCCCCGCTCCAGTATATCTCGTTGGCCGGACGCCGCAAGCGATAAGGATAGGCATTCACACCGGGTCCGCCTCCGAGGCCCTCCTCGCCCTCCTCGTTCCCACGCTCTGCGTG
>JBBRIK010000712.1:0-4186 GCA_038221045.1 Gemmatales bacterium | reverse complement strand
CCGGCAACGCCGCTGCCGCGCCGGCCGAGCAGGCCGCCCCGCGTTCGCGCCGCGAGCAAGGTCCTGTCTACGTCCTTGCCGGCGACGGACTACCCCGGCCCTTCAATGTGCGCCCTCTGGTGATCTGGTCGCTGCTCCAGGGACTCGCCAACAAGAACGTCAGCCCTGACCGCGCGGACGACCTCGCGGGGGTCTACCGTTCGCTGATGCAGGACCTCGAAGCCGAGGACGGCTGGTGCGTGCGTTTGAAATGATCGCGGCTTGCCGGCGGGGAGCGCGTGCCTGTCGGCGCACTCCCCACCGGTGGGCTTCTAACCTGGAGGTAACTCCCGATGAGCGAACGATTGCTGCTGCTGTACATCCTGGAAGCTGACGGCATCACCCCGCGCCTGCAAGTCGCCGATGGCAACCTTTCTGAGGCCGACCTGCGCTTCATGGAACGCGAGTTAGAGCCTCTCTATCCCAAACTCTGCACCGGTTTCATCTCCTTCGTGGAAATCAAGCGCAAGCTGCAAGACCTGCCGCGTCCGGCTCGCTTCCGAGTGCATGTCCGAAATGACTCCGGCGAGAGGAATCCCGATCTGGAACTGGAATACATCCCTTCTCTCGCCATGAAATCGCGGGGCGCCCAGGGGTGGAGCAAGGAACTCCTTGCGTCCTTGAAACACTTCGCTGGCGAGGCTGCGGGCCACGAAGGCAAGGACATCGATCGGGAAGCGGTCGAGAGCGCGATCCGCGAACTGGAGGCCCTGGCGGTCCGCGCGCCCGAACAGCTTGCGCCGGTACTGCTGTGCGGGTTTATCTGTTACGCCCGCACAGTGAATCTCGCCCGGGCGGCCCGAATCCAGCAGCACTATGACAAGGCGCGTGCGGCCATCGAGGCGGCCTTGCCCCCGGCCCTGGAAGAAGCGATCGAAACGCCCGAGGACGCGGGAGGGGTCGTGAGCAGGATACTCAGGCTGTTCCACGCCAAGAACAGATCCGCCCCTGAGTGATGCCGGCTCGGCAACGGGCGAACGGCCGGCGTAAGCCGGCCGTTCGCTTCTCTCATTTGCCCAAGATTGCGATACCATCGAGTACCCGTGATTTCGAGGAGTATCTTCAAGAGATGGTTTTGGGTTGGTATCGCTGCATGGATCGGGACTGCGAGCGCTGGGGGACAAGAGCCAGCCTGGAAAGCCGGTGCCGCGGCAAGCCTCCTGCTCGGGGAGCTGGAGAAGAACGGCGAATTAAGGTCCAGGCATTCGTATCCGGTCCAGGTGCTGCAGTTCGGCAAGGACTTGACCCTGGTCGCTCTCGCCGGAGAAACCGTCGTCGATTACGCAATCCGGCTCAGGAAGGAGATCACCGGCAATCCGCTCTGGGTTGCCGGGTATTGCAACGATGTCTTCGGTTATGTCCCCTCGGTTCGCGTGCAAAAAGAAGGCGCGGAAAAGTGCGGGGCAGCGCGGCGCAAACTCCGGACTCGGCGTGAAGTGGCCCGCCCTCTCAGCATTCCGCGCCGCATCGCACCGCGAACACCCGCACCGGGGCCGCTCGGCCTTTCAGGCTCAACTCGCCGATCTCCTCGACGGGAAAGGACTGTCCTGGGGACCGTGCGACGTCCTCGCTAACGAGGATCGGGCGCTTGTGCTCCTTGGTCGCCGCCTCTAGGCGGGCCGCGACGTTCACGGAATCGCCGATCACAGTGTACGACAGCCGATGCTTCGAGCCGATGTGGCCCATGATGAGCGGGCCGACGTGGATGCCTACCCCAATCCGGATCGGCGGCAACCCCGCAGCCTCGCGCTCCCCATTCATCACCTCACGCCGATGCACCATCGCCACAGCGGCCTGGACCGCTCGCCCCGCATCGTCCTCCCGCGGATGCCCGGGGTCGCCGAACACGGCCATGATGGCGTCGCCGATGAACTTGTCGATGACGCCGTCGTACCGCTTGATCTCCTCGGACATCGCGCCAAAATGCTCGTTGAGCATCGACACGACCTCGTGAGGGGACAACTCCTCGGAGAGGCTCGTGTAGCCGCGGATATCGCTGAACAGGATGGCGGCCACCTGGTCAATGCTGTCGGCGATCCGCCGCTCCGGCCGCGCCAGCAGCCGGGACACCACACGGGCGTCGAGGTATCGCTCCAGCAAGCGGCGGCCGAACTTGCGCTCCCGCACCTCCTCCACCGAGCGCCGGAACTCCTCGGCGAGGCCCTCGGCCCCGCACTGGGCGGCCAGGTCGCTGGCCTGAGCGAGCAGAGCGGTGGCTCCATCCCGGTCGTCGCTGTCCTCAAGCACGTCGGCATGCACGGCCAGCACCTCCGCGAGGAAGATGCGGCAGGGGTCCTCCTCGACGAGTTTCTCGGCCTCGCCGACTCGCTCGAGGGCCTCGGCCGGGTGGTCCTGGAGCGAGAGGACTTTGGCCTGGAGGGCCTTCACCATGGCGAGGCGCGGGCGGCTGCCCGTGGAGTCGTACAGACTTGCCGCTTCGGCCAGAGCCGTCTCCGCGGTGGGGAAGTCGCCGTTGCTGATGGACACCTCCGCGAACTCGGTCTCCGCCCGTGCCCGCTCGATGTTGTTGCCGATCCGCACGGCAATCTCCTTCCCGGCCTCGAGGGCGGTCAGGCCGTGGTCCGCGGCACCCGACTCCCCTTCCACCCGCGCCAGGTTCAGTAAGCCTATGCACTCCCCGAGCGGGTCCCCCGTCGCGCGGCAGAGGCGAAGACTCTCGTTGATCGCCGCCTTGGCCAGCGCGGATTCCCCAGCCAGAGCATGCACATCCCCCAGCCCCTCGTTTGCCCGTGACTCGAGGATGGGCATGTGCTTCATGGAGGCCCCCTCACGCGCGCGGTGGAACCGCTCGACCGCCGCGACATAATGGCCCTGCACCATCAGCGTACGAGCGGCGAGCAGCTGCGCCGACAGCGGCAGGTCGGCGCGGGAGTCCGGCCCGGTCAGGGCGAGTACGCGCTCACAGCCGGCCAGGCACTCCTTCAGCCGTCCGCTGCGGAACTCCAGAAACGCCAGCGACAGTTCGCAGCACGCCGCCGGGTCTTTCGTGGGCAGGTCATGGGACTTGTCGCGCGCCAACTCGAGTGAGGCGCGCGCCGTGGCCAGCCTTCGCAAGTCAAGCCACCCTCTGTAGTAAGCCAGGGCCGCGTGGCCAAGCCGGTCCCCCGGCTCAATCAGCGGTTGAACGGTCGTGAGGACCTCAAGAGCGGGCCTTCGGCCCGCCTGGTGGAAGTACGCGTAGACCAGGTCCAGGTGGCCGGTAACGAGATTGGCCTTGGTGTTGTCGCCCGCCAGTCCGTTGGTAAGCGACTCGATTGCCGAGGAGAAGCGCCCCTGGTCGAGCCCGACGCGTCCGAGTTGGAGGAACGACCGCCGCCGCAGCAGGGGCGAGACCTCCAGGTCAGCCGCCAGCGCCTCGAACGCGGCCCGCGCGCCGGCCAGGTCAGTCAAGCGGTAAAGCAGCTTGGCTTCCTGGTAGCGAAATTCTTGCGCGAGCGCTGCCGGGTGGCCGGAGACGAGCTTGATCGCCTCAGCGAGCGAGCGGCGGGCAGCCTCTCCCCTGCCCGCCAGTTCCTCGATGGCGGCGCGCTCCGCGAGCAGCCGGGCATGGTTCTCGACGTCAGTGGGCCGGGCAGCAAATTCGTGCAGCAACTCGGTAAACCGCAGCGCGTGCTCCGGCCCGAAATGGGGGCGCTCGGCGAAGGGAAAGCGGCGGAAGAAGCCGTAAGGCTGAAGATGGCGTGATAGGTTCAGTCGCATCGTTGGTCTCTCTGTACTCAATCCCTCCCGTGTTGCACGGGGATCAGTCATGCCGTCTCTTGACCCGTGGTACAGCAACGCGGCGCACATTATCCTCCACGTTAATTGACGATCGCTGCGCCGCGAAGGACGAATTCCTCCCGGTCTCCATTTTCTTCTAATTGCCTCTGAGAAGCCCCGATCCCGACACCGAGCCAATCCATCATCCGTAAAAGCCGCGTCCGGACGCCGCCAGTTGGCGCATCTGTTCTGTCGGACGATAACGCTCGCCCAGGGACTCGTAGCGTGCCAGTTTCTCCAGAATCGTCTTCAATCCCTGCTCGTCGGCCCAGCGCAGCAGCCCGCCCCGGAAGCGAGGGAAGCCGATACCGAGGATTAGACCCATGTCCACCTCGCCCGGCTCGCGGACGATGCATTCCGTCAGCAC
>JBBRIK010000711.1:0-4190 GCA_038221045.1 Gemmatales bacterium | reverse complement strand
CGGCTGTATTTCCAAAAGAATCGCTACAAGGATGATCCCTGCATGAGCATCGCCGACGCTGCCACGGGAACGATCCGCGACATCAAATCGCTGCCCAGGATCGTTCCGGTGACGGTTCTTCCCGTCCCAGGCAGGGGTCTGCTGGTGGGGTATGCCGATAAAGTCGCGCGTTTGTGGAATACGGAGACAGGAACGCTGGAATGGGAGTTCTCGCTGCCGTCGAGCGAGGACCACGCGCAATTTGCCCTGCATCCCGACGGCAAAACCGTTGCCTTCGGAGCGGACGATACGCCACGGGTGCATTTTTTCGACCTGGCTGCCCGGCAAGCCATTTTGTCTCGGCCGTGAACCGGCTGCGTTAGCTGCCGGGTGTAGTGGTCGCCGGGGCGTGGGGCACCCGGCAGCTGACGCAGCCGGTCACTGGGGCGTGGGACACCCGGCAGCTGACGCAGCCGGTTCGCCGGAGAAGGGGGAGCCTGTCATGAGCGAGCGCGACATCTTCACGGCCGCACGGGCGGGATCCGATCCGGCGGCGCGAGTGGTCTACCTGGCCGAGGCGTGTGGCGGCGACACGGAGCTGCGGCAGCGTGTCGAGCGGCTGCTCCGTGCGGACGACAGCCCTGATAGCCTCCTCGACGTTCCCGCAGTTGCAGCGGTGGACAGATCCCCAGCGGAACCTCGTGCGTTCGAGCCTAACACGCTGGCTGACATTCCCCCCGAAGAGGACTCCGAGGACGAGGCCCTCTCCTTTCTGGAGCCACCCGGTCGGGCCGACTCCCTCGGCCGGCTCGGACACTACGAGGTGCTGGAGGTCCTCGGCAAGGGTGGTTTCGGCATTGTCTTTCGGGCTTTCGACGACACGTTGCAGCGCGTGGTCGCGGTGAAGGTGCTGGCCCCACTGATGGCCGCCACGTCCCCCGCACGCAAACGGTTTCTCCGAGAAGCCCGGTCGTCGGCCCAGGTCCGGCACGAGAACGTCGTGAAGGTTCACGCCGTTGAGGACACGCCGCTTACCGCCGAGGGAATCGAGGACCTCCAGCAGTTGCCGGCGCTGGAGTATCTAAACCTCAGCTTGGTGCCTTGCACGTCGCAGCACGTCGCGGCCCTGGCCAGGCTGAAGATCAACCAACTCATTGTTGCCTCCACGGGGATCGACGACAGCATGGCCGCCCGGTTGGCACCAATGGAGAACCTGACATCCCTGAGTCTCCCGAGAAACCCGTTGACTGACAAGGGACTGGCGGAGTTCAAGAAGCTCAAGCGGCTGAAGAACCTCGACGTCAGTGTCACCGAGGTCACCGCAACCGGCGTTGCCGACCTGCAAAAGGCCCTGCCGGATTGCAAGATCCAACGGGAATAACTTGTCGGGCGGACGTCGTCCTTTTTGTGTCCTTGCGCGCGTCGGTCACATCGACTGGTGTGCCGGACCGGCCCGCGAGTCGAAAGACTGTGTGGTGATAGTTTTGCCTGTCCAACATGCCGGGGGCCAGGGACAGATGGATCTCGCACCAGTTTCTGTGGAGTCTGCCGTCGTCATCGGTGAAGTGTTGTCGGAGCCTTCGTCCCCCTGCTCTGTCGGACTGGAGAGTGGCTGATCGAGCGTCTCCCGGACCTTCTTGGCCAGGGCCGGCATTGAGAACGGCTTTTGCAGGAATGCCTCCTGTGCCTCAAGGATCCCCTGGCGCACCACGGTGTCGTCGGTGTAGCCGCTCAGGTTGCCCAAATGTTTGCTCGGCATGGATGCTGTCACAAGACGATTGATCCAGGCAAAGGATCACCGCATGATTTTACAATGGGGCAGGGCCGTGCGCAGCTCAGCCAATCCGCCTTCCGTTACCTGTGTCTTATCGAGCGACCCAAGGGGACGATACGTTTCTCGTCGAGACGGTGCGTTTCATTCATTCCGAGATGGTTGGCAAGCGCTCCGACTCACGGGTGAACGACAACCCGTGGGGCCTCGATGAAAGCTCGCGCGCGGATCTCCACTTGCTCCTGGCGACGTTGAAGGAATACGCCGGCTACCAGTTGCTCGATTGTCCCGTTTTCAAACCGTTCGGAGTATCCCTCGACAACGCCGGCAAGCCCGGAATCGCGGTGGCTCAATTAGAGGGCCGGCCGGAGTTAGGTGCGTACCGGCAAGCCCTCTTGCTTAGCTTCCAGGGGCAGGTCGATCGCGGAGAGATCCGGGCGACCGGATTCGCCGAGGACGGGCGGGCTGAACTGGCTGGCACTTCTGGAGAAGCCGATGTTGTCCTGATCCGCATGGAACACCGATCTGGGGTTGCCTTCAGCGTCGGAAATCATAGGGCAACCATCGCTCGGAACACCATGCGACCCGGCGCTGGCCGGCGAATGGACGCCCGTGCAGGAGTGGTTTTGCGGCAAGGAACTCACGAAGGAGCAGCTTGCCAAGATCAAGTTCGGCAGCGGCAAGGGAGGCTACGGCATCGACCTGGCCCCCGGTGATTCCCGCCGGCGACTGGCCGAAAAGCTGTCACTACAGCGTCAGGCCCGCAGGGAAGCAGCTTGTCTTCACCTGGAACGCCGGCTTCCAAGGGATTGCCTCCTACGGCATCTGCGAAGTGAAAGAGGATACGCTGCGTATCGGCTTCGACTTGGTGCCCTGGGAACGGACAACAGACGACACGAGTTTCGCCAAGAATGCAGCGAGGGGATTTCCAACCGACAAGGATCAGCCTGACGGCCCCAGTACGGTGCTGGCATTCAAGCGGCTCAAGAAATAGCGCGTCTGGCGCAAGGGTTAGCCGCGTCGCGGCAATCCCCTGTGCCAACTATCACGCAAGAGGTGTCTCCGTGGACGAATCACCCCGCGAGAAATGGGCTCTTTACTTCGGCATGTTCGCGACGATCATCCCGGCCATGATCGCCTCTGACTTCATGCCTGCATGGAACGTTCTCCCGTTCGTCGGGTGGCTTGCCATTGCGACAGTGGGAGCGGGAATTGCTGGTACTATCGCCACACCATACTGGGGCCGCGGATTGATTTCAGGGGCAATTGCCGGCGCTGGTGCTCTGTTGGGGATATGGCTCTATGTCACGATTCGGACGAGCATCACCGGCGATGGTGCATTTTGGAAGCTTGAACTCGTCGTCGGAACAATGATTGGCTCGGCGCCGGGCATGCTCCTCTACTGCATGTGGGCAAGTCCTCGGGGATGGTAACTGCACGCTCAGCGCCTGGATCGGCTCGTGAGTGGAGGTTCGCTGATGGGTAAGCGCCGAGGAAAAACGCGGCCTCCTGAGAGCCGGTTCGTCCTTCACCGTTTCAGTTGAGATCGAAGGGGAATTCCTGTTCAAGGACATTGGCAAGTGGGTCCGCGCTGAATCAGATTCTCCAGCAGACCAGCCACGCGATTGAGGGTCTTCAAGCCTCAATTCCTTCTTCCGAGAGAGCCGGCTGCTGTCAGCGCAATCGTGAGCTAGACTTCAGCAGAGACGATGACCTCCTGACAGCGAGAAAAGACGTGCGAGGAATGCATCGAGCGCTGCTGCTGTTATTCTTGCTGCTGACCGGGGAAACGAAGCAGCTTCAGGCGGCGCGCTGTTGACGGCCCGTGACAAGGGAACAGGCGGCAGTTGCCGGCCAGCAGACGGAGGAGCGCGAGAAACTGATGTGGCTCGGGGGCGGGCTGGTGGGCGCAGGGGGATTGATCTTTCTCGTCCTCAACGGATTAAACAAGTCCGGCCGCGAACAGAGCCGGCGTCCGCGCTTCGACGATGATTTCCCAACACCGTGACGGGCCGTGGGGGAGTCGTCAAGCTACGCGTGCAGCCATGTTGTCAGGGCGATCGTCTCCGTTTGCCTCGACGACCGGATGCTGACGGTGGGAACAACTCCTGCCAGGTTTCAGCCGTCCGCAGCCGCTTGTGCAACGCCTCCAGTTCGGCGAGATCGTCGATCTGCTCAATCAGTGCAATCGTTCGAGCGTCGGGAAGCCCGAGGGGTTCGTCGCCCACCAGACGCAGAAGCCTCTTCGCTTCGGCGACCTCTCCTTCCGTGCGTCCTTTGGCAAGTCCTCTCGCGAGTCCTTCGGCGAGTCCCTCGGCGAGTCCCTCGCTCAGGATCGCTTGATAGGTCGAAGACTCTTTCATGCCAACCACTCCTCGAAATAGTTGGGCCGCCAGTTCCGGCGAATACCGCAAGCCCAACAGAACATAGGTCGCCGACC
>JBBRIK010000710.1:0-4193 GCA_038221045.1 Gemmatales bacterium | reverse complement strand
CTCGACGCCGATCTTGCCCTGTTCCATCGCGTGCTGACCGGTGAGATCGACGGCTACGACCTCGACAAGCGGTTCGTCCGCAAGGACGGCAGCGTCATCCATTCCAGTATCTCCGTCAAGTGCGTGCGCCGTCAGGATGGTCAGGTCGATTTCTTCGTGGAGCTGGTTCAGGATGTCACGGACCGCAAAAAGGCGGAAGAGGAAGTGCGCCGCCAGCAGGAGGAACTGCTCCGGCGTCAAGCGAACGAAAAGGGACTGGTCGAGGCGGAACTGGAGCGCGTACGCAGTCAACTCGTGCGGACGACACGGCTGACCGCCCTGGGAAAGATGGCTGCCAGTATCGCACACGAACTGCGCAACCCTCTGGGAGCGATCCGCAATTCCGTTTACCTGTTGCGCCGCCGCGTTCCTGCCGGAGAGACGCGCTGGAGCGAGTATCTCGACATCGTCGATCAGGAGATCAGCGCCAGCGACCGGATCATCACCAACCTGCTTGAAGTGTCGCGTCCCAAGGAACCCGTGCGCGAGCGCATCGACGTCGGCGAGATGGTCCGCGACGTGTTCCGGCGTCTGCATCCGATGGAGAACGTGAAGTGGAGCGTGACGGCGGCACCCGATCCGCTGCTGCTGTTCGCGGACCGAGTCCAGTTGCGTCAGGTACTGGACAACCTAGTCAAGAACGCCCTGGAGGCGGTCGGGCCACAGGGTTTGATTTCGGTGGCTGTCAACGCGGTAGAAAGGTATGCTACAATTGTGATTGAGGATGACGGTCCGGGTGTGCCTTTGGAACATCGGGTATCACTCTTCGAGCCGCTTTTCAGCACGAAGCTCAAGGGAACAGGGCTGGGATTGTACATCTCGCGCCAGATCGTCGAGCGACACGGCGGCGTGCTGGAGTATCTGGATCGCCCGCATGGAGCGGCCTTTATTGTGCGGCTGCCGTCTCTGCCTGGAGAAGGGGAGGGCTGAGGGCCGATGATGAAATAATCGCTTGCGGCGTGGCAGAAGACCGCCAAGCCGCAAGCGGCGAAGTTAATTCACCGATGGTCCCGAGAGCCTCCACCTGCCTGAATGACTGCTTCATCCTGATCCGCTCTCGCGCCTGCGCGGCTCGGAGAAGGAAGAGCTTCTGAGGAGGAAGGACCTGCACGCGGATGCAAACGACCGACCTTGCCAGACGTTCGAGCCTCTCCCGCTTGCTCGTCGTCGAGGATGATGCCGCTCAACTGCGAACGCTGAGCGACATGATTGCCGACGAGGGTTTCACCGTTTGTGCTTGCCGCACGGCCGCCGAGGCCCTTCGCGCCGCTCGAGGCCAGGATCATTCCGTCGCCATCATCGACCTGCATTTGCCGGATCTGGAAGGGACCGAGTTGCTCGAGCAACTCCGGACCATCAATCCACACGTCCGCGTCATTATCTATACCGGCTACGCCTCCTTTGGCTCGGCCAAGGACGCCCTCAACTGCGGCGCCTTCGCCTATGTCGAGAAACTCGGCGATCCTGCCGAACTGATCCGTCACATCCAGCGTGCCTCCACCGAGCAAGTACGGCAATACGCCTCCGAACTGGAGCAGGCCGTGGTCCAGCGCACGGCGGCTCTCCAGGAGAGCGAATCGCGCCTCCGGGCCGTCGTCGATGGAGCCATCGACGCCCTCCTCGTCGTCACGCCCGACGGCGTCATCGACACGTTCAATCCTGCTGCCGTGCAGATGTTCGGCTACGAGGCTGTGGACGTGCTGGGGCAGGATGTTCTGCGCCTCTTCCCCCCGGCCCAGCACGAAGACCATCGCCGTTCTCTCGCCCAGGCGCTGGCTCAAGCCGGCACTACCTCACAGGGCAAGCGCGTCGAGACGATCGGACGCCGCCAGGATGGTTCCACTTTTCCGGTCGAACTGGGAGTGAGCGTCATGCAGGTGGGCGAGCGCTGCCTGCTAGTCGAACTCCTGCGCGATCTGACCGAGCGAAAACGCGCGGAGGAAGATAGGCTGCGCCTCGAAAGGCAGATGCGTCAGGCTCAGAAGATGGAGGCGCTGGGGACGCTGGCCGGCGGCGTGGCGCACGATTTCAACAATATCCTGGTGGGGATTCGCGGCTTCACGGAACTGGTCCTGACGGCGCTGCCGGCCGAGAGCATGGATGCGGGCAGCCTGCAGCAGGTGCTGCAACTGACCGACCGCGCCTCGGGGCTGGTCAAGCAGATCCTCGCCTTCAGTCGCAAACGCGAGCAGGAACGCCAGCCGATCGACCTGCGCCGCGTCGTCCAGGAGGCATTGACGCTGGTGCGGGCGATGGTGCCGGCAACGGTCGAGATTCGCAAGCAGCAGCCGGACGAGCCTGTCATCGTACAGGCCGATCCGACGCAGCTTCATCAGGTGGTCATGAACCTCTGTAGCAACGCAGCCCACGCCATGAGGACGCGTGGAGGGACCCTGACGTTGGCCATCGAGGCGGTACGGACTTCCGAGGCGGATTTGCTGACGGTTCCGCTGTCGCCCGGCGGATACTATCGCCTGTCGGTCAGCGACACAGGACACGGGATGACCCCCGAGGTGAGAGAGCGCATCTTCGATCCGTTCTTCACGACCAAGGGAGCGGGCGAGGGAACGGGGATGGGTCTGTCTGTTGTGCTGGGGATCGTCGAGGGCTTGGAGGGAAGGATTCACGTCGAGAGCGAACCGGAACTTGGCACACGTTTCGCGATCTATTTGCCGCGCGCGGACGTGTCCCCGGCAAAGGGGAGCAAGCCGGCCGCCCCTCCTGTCGGCGGCAAGGGACGCATTTTGCTCGTCGATGACGAAGTATTCATCCTCAACTGGGTCAGCATTCTGCTGCGTCGTCTCGGTTACGAAGTCGAGACGTTCAGCAACAGCGTCGAGGGACTGAATCGCTTCCGGGCCAATCCGCTGCACTTCGATTTGGTGGTCACCGATCAGACGATGCCGCGAATGACGGGAGCCGAACTGACGCGGGAGTTGCTCCAGTTGCGAACCGACCTTCCGGTGGTCATGATTTCAGGCTTCAGCGAGCAGATCGATGCGGAGCGAGCACGCGAACTGGGAGCGCGCGATTTTCTGATGAAACCATTCAGCAGCGTCCAACTGGCCGACGCGATCCGTCTCGCGCTGAAAGGCGAGACGGCCTCGACGTCATAAGTGAAGCGTATTGGCTCTGGCAGCCATTCGAGGAGGACGACTCATGAGTTTCTGGTTTCGCGAGATTGTCGGCTGGCTGCTGACCATCGCCGGCCTGCTGATCCTGGCGGAGTGCGTGAGGCTGCTCAAGGATCGAGCCGTCTTCGAGGCGGGGCCACTCAGCATCATCGGGATCGTCATTTTTCGTGGAGGGGTTCACTTGCTGAAGGTATCGCTGGCCGCGCGCATCTGTCGTGAGGCGCGCGAGCGGACCAAACCGCAACAACGTCAAGCTGCGCGCCCGGTTCAGCCGGCAGCGAGAGTCAATCGCCTCGCAGCCCGCTGATCATGAGCGCCAGCCCTGCCCACTGCGTCACCGTCAGCAGAGAGCCGAGCAGCACGGCGGCCTTGCAGAGCGACTTGCCCTTGAAGGCCGGGTCGCGCCGCCCGCGCAGCCAGGCCAGGAGGCCCATCACGAGCGCCAGCGGTCCCAGGAGGAGTCCGACGACAGGTATCAGTGCATAGAGACTGACCAGATACGCTCGCACGGCGGACCGTCCGCGAGCATCGACCGACTGGGACGAAAAAGGCGTGTCGCTTTCCTCGGACACGACTCGCCGTCGCGGCTTCCGTCCCGCTCCCTGCTCCTCCGCCGCCATGCATGCCCCTCCCGATTTGCCGCTCATTGAGCGACCAGACGAATCTCGTAAAGCTTTGGCCAGTTCTTGCCTGTCACGAACAGCCGCTTGTCCGCCGCGTCGTAGGCAATGCCGTTGAGACAGGCCTCGCGATCGGGACGATCCTTCAGAGGCCATAGTTTCGCCAGATCGACCCAACCCGTGACCTTTCCTGATTTCGGATTGATCCGCGCCAGGCCGTCCTGATGCCAGACGTTCGACCATATCTCGCCGTCGATGTACTCCAACTCATTGAGATCATCCAGCGGCGTATCCTCCATCTTCACCGTCAATCGGCGAACCACGCGGAACGTCTTCGGATCGACGAACTGCAGCGTCGCGGAGCCGTTGCTGAGGATCAGGTGCGTTCCATCAAACGCCA
>JBBRIK010000709.1:0-4194 GCA_038221045.1 Gemmatales bacterium | reverse complement strand
TGGCGCAGACTGAAACAGCGCTGAAGGACGCGGAGAAGCACCCCAACCGCATCCTCGTGGTCCTGGAACTGTCGGGCGGCAACGACGGCCTGAACACCGTCGTCCCCTATACCAACGACGCCTACCACAAGGCCCGTCCCTCGCTCGCCATCGGCAAGAGGCAGGCCCTCAAGTTGAACGACGAGTTCGGCCTGCACCCGTCCTGTGAGGGACTGCAGCGGCTGTTCAAGGATGGCCAGATGGCCATTGTCCACGGCTGCGGCTACCCGAATCCGAACCTGTCGCACTTCACGGCGATGGAGTGGTGGCACACGGCAACGCCACACGGCAACGACAAGTACGGCTGGCTGGGCCGCTTCGCCGACGCCCACCAGCCCAAGGCGATCGAGAACTACATCGTCAACGTCGCCGGGCAGCAGTCGCGGGCCGTCGCCAGCGCCAGGCACTCGCCTGTCGTGTTCAAGGACCCTCGCCGCTTCGGCCGCATCGGCACCGACGCCCAGCAGAAGGTCTTCGAGACCTTCGGCGAGGTCTACCCCACGACCAACAAGTCGCTGGACTTCGTCAACACGGTGTCGCGGACGGCGACAGCCGGGGCAGCCCTGGTGCGCAACTCCTGTGCCGAGTACAGGACCCGGATCGACTACGGCAGCGACAACGACCTGACGCTCGACCTGAAGAAGGTCACCGCCATGATCGCGGCGAAACTGCCGACGCGCATCTACTACGTCAACCAGGGCGGCTACGACCACCATGCTTCCCAGGCGGGAGCGCACCAGACCCTGCTCATCTACCTGTCGGACGCTCTGCGCGGCTTCCTGGCGGACTTGAAGCGGATCGGGCGGGCGGAGGATGTGGCGGTGATGGTCTTCACCGAGTTCGGCCGCCGGGTGCAGGAGAACGCCAGCAAGGGGACCGACCACGGCACCGCGACGCCGATGTTCGTGCTGGGTCAGAAGGTCAAGGGTGGCTTCCACGGCAAGATGCCCAGTCTGACGGACCTGGACAACGGCAACCTGAAGATGACGACCGACTTCCGCTCGGTTTACGGCACGATGATCAAGGAGTGGATGGGGTACGACGACACCAGGACGCTTCTCAAGGGTGACTTCCCGACGTTGGGTCTGTTCGCCTGAGAGGCGATCCGGCCGCCTCTTCTAGCGGCTATCAGAGCCGTGCCACTTCAACGAGGTTGTCGAAGAACGTGGCGGCGGCACCGAAGTCCGTCAGGGCGGTGCTGGTCGTCACGTTGCAGTTGACGCCGTCTGCCGTGTACCGGTTCCACCAGATGCCCTCCGCCACGACGACGCCGGCCTTCACCCTGTCGCCCACAACGGCACGCGCCTGAAAACTGCCGCGATCGTTGAACACCTTCACCGTCTGCCCGTCCTTGATCTCTCGTCGCGCGGCGTCATCGGGATGGATCGCGACCGTCGGCTCACCCACTTGCTGGCGGAGGGATGCGACGTTGACGAAGCTCGAATTGAGAAACGACGGATGCGGCGGACAGAGCATCTGCAGCGGATAACGGGCCGCGAGGTCCGGCCGCGTCAGCGGATCTTCGTGCGGCGGGACGTAAGCCGGCAGCGGATCGACTCCCTTCGCGGCCAGCGCGGGGCTGTACAACTCACACTTGCCCGAGGGAGTCGCGAAATTGCCTTCCGCGAAGGGGGTGAACTCCTTCGGCAGATTGAGCCGGATCGGTCCCTCCTCTTTCAGGCGGTCGAGCGTGATGTCGTCGAAGACGTCCGCCCTCGGATACTGAGCCGGGCCGCCGCGATAGTTCAGCGCCTCGGCGGCCAATTGCTCGTCGCGGATCTCAAACAGTTCCGGCTCGAAACCGAGCTTGGCCGCGAGCAGACGGAAGACGTCGTTGTTGCTCTTCGCTTCGCCCAGCGGCGCAATCGCGGGCAGGCTGGCCTGAACGTACAGATGGCCGTAGGAGCCATGCAGGTCGAAGTGTTCCAACTGCGTCGTCGCCGGCAGGACGATATCCGCATAATCGACGGTGTCAGTCGGGAATTGCTCGTGAACGACGGTGAAGAGGTCCTCGCGCATCAGCCCCTTGAGGACGCGGCCCTGATCGGGACAGACGGCGGCAGGATTGGCGTTGTAGACATACAGGGCGCGGACGGGAGGCGTCATCTCGTTGTTGAGCGCCTCGGCGAGTTGCACCATGTTAATCGTCCGCGTTCCTGGCGGAATCAGGTCCGGCCGGGTCAGCGTGGGATTGCCGAAGAAGCCATACTGCGCGCTCGTGCTGAGCAGAGCACCTCCGCCGATGTGCCGCCAGGAGCCGACGACTGCCGGCAGGCAGCAGATCGTCCGCACCGCCATGCCGCCGCCGCCATGACGCTGCAACCCATAGTTGAGGCGGATGAAGGCTGGGCCTCCACGTTCGGTCAAGGCCAGGGCGTACTCGCGAGCCAGGCGTTCGATGTCCTCCACGCTCAGGCCCGTGATCGCGGCGACCGAAGGGGGGGCATACTCCTTCAGCACGCGCTCGCGCAGTTGCTCGCCGCCCAGACAGTAGCGGTCGAGATAGTCCTGATCCTGCCAGCCCTCGCGCCAGATGACGTGCATCATGGCCAGCGCGAGAGCGCCGTCGGTGCCGGGACGGATCGGCAGCCACCAGTCGCTGCGGGCGGCCGTGCGGCTCTTGTAGGGATCAATGGTGACGATGGTCGCGCCTTGCTTGCGCGCCTGATGCATCAGCGCCCACAGATGCGAGTTGGTGACGCTGGTGTTCGATCCCCAGTTGATGATGTACCGCGACTTGACGACGGTCTCGGGATCGACGAACGCCCTGGTTCCGAGGGTGATCGTGCAGCCAACGGCGCCCGCCGTGGCGCAGATGGTGCGGTCGAGCAGCGACGCGCCCAGACGATGGAAGAAACGGCGATCGAGGCTGCTGCCGTGGAGTTGCCCCATCGTGCCGGCGTAGGAGTAGGGCAGGATCGCTTGCGGACCGTCCTTCGATTCGGCGATGGCGCGAAAGCGATTCGCAATCGTGTCGGCCGCCTCGTCCCAACTGATGCGGACGAACTGTCCCTTGCCCTTCGGCCCGATGCGCTTCAGCGGATGGAGCAGACGCTCAGGATGATAGACGCGCTCAAGGTAGCGCGAGACTTTCTGACAGAGGAAGCCTTTTGTGAAAGGATGCTCGGGATCGCCACGGAGATCAACGGCGCGTCCATCGCGGACGGTCACAATCATGCCGCAGGTGTCGGGACAATCGTGAGGGCAGACAACCCGCACGGTCAAGCTCATGGTGGCGTTCACTTGTCGCTCTCCTCTCAACAATCCAGTCAACCTCGCATCCTATCACGCCAGAGAGCGGATTGCATGGCTGTTCGACCGTTCGCATCTTTCTCTTGAAGTGCCGCCCGGAAGGGGGATAATCCTGTGGGAATCACGAAGCCTGGAAGACGGAGCCGATCATGTCCATTGCCTATGTCTGTGCGCAGGGGCATCGTTGGGTCAACGAGAGGGGAGGCGTCGCGACGGCCGACGGCCAGGTCTGTCCCCTCTGTGGAAGCGCGCCGCACAGTTGGGCGAACTCCACGCAGGAACCCTCGACCGTCCCCGAGCAGGCTCAGGAATCCGAACGGACCGGACCCTTTTCGCCCCTCCCTGTCAATGTCCTCGACAGCGTTTCTCACTGCGACGACGTATCGGCCTCCCTGGCGGCACCGGCGCTCCTTCCGTCCGCTGCCGCGTCCTTGCTGCCGCGTGTGCCGGGCTATGAGATTCTCGGCGAACTCGGACGCGGCGGCATGGGCATCGTCTACAAGGCGCGACAGGCCGCTCTCAATCGCCTTGTCGCCCTCAAGATGATCCGCAACAGCGTGGGCGCTGGACAGGGCGAACTGGACCGTTTCCGTGCCGAGGCGCAGGCCGTGGCCCGCTTGCAACATCCCAACATCGTGCAAATCTTCGAGATTGGGGAGTGGTCACCGGGCGACGGGCAGCCGACGATGCCGTTCTTCAGCCTGGAATTCGTTCCCGGCGGCAGCCTGGCGGACCATCTGGCCGGCCAGCCCCAGCCGCCGCTTCAGGGAGCGGAGATTGTCGAGACCCTGGCCCGCGCCATGCATCATGCGCATCTGCATGGGATTATTCATCGCGATCTGAAGCCGGCCAACGTGCTTCTGGCGGGCGGGGTCAGTAATGACCCCGGTGTGTCAAAACCGG
>JBBRIK010000708.1:0-4195 GCA_038221045.1 Gemmatales bacterium | reverse complement strand
ACTACATGTTCGCGCTGCCGACCTTCCTGCCGGAGAAGCCGCCGGTGGACAACTGGCAGACCAGCCCCCGGATGCAGCCCTCGCCCGACCTGGGCGGCCTGACGTCGGGCGGCGAGGCCGACCATTTCGATTGATCCCGGCCAGGAACAGAGCCAGATCATGGTCTGACTGGCCCCACATCCCCACCTCGATCTCGCGGAGTGAATGATTGTTGAGGCGTTCTCGCCCACCGACTACAATCAATTCATCATCCCGCCTCGACCGAGGGTCCCCCCTGTGTCCTTCACTCGCCGACAACTCCTTCGCGCTGGATTTGCCGGGCTGGCCAGCCTGTCGCTGCCTGATATCCTGCGTCTCCAGGCCGCTGCTCCGCAAGCGCGGCGCGACACCTCGGTGATTTTCCTCTTTCAGGAAGGCGGAGCCACCCAGTTCGAGACGTACGATCCCAAGCCCGACATACCGTCCGAGATGCGCGGCGAGTTCAAGCCGATCGCCACCAGTGTGCCGGGCGTCCACTTCAGCGAGATGATGGCTCAGCAGGCGAAGCTGATGCACAAACTGACCCTCCTTCGCGGTATCCATCATCCCAGCACGCAGCACTCCAGCAGCGTTCACCTGGCCAAGACCGGCTACTACTGTCGGGCCGAGTCGAACGTCAACGAGATGCCCAGTATCGGCTCGCACGTCTCCCGGATGCGCGGCCCCGTCACGCCGGGCTTGCCGCCCTATGTCGTCGTTCACGTCGGGCTGCGCTACGATAGCGGACACTTCATCGGCTCGGGCTACGATCCCTTCCTCGTCCAGACTCCCGAGGGGGAGACACGCTTCCGCCTGCCCAACCTCACGCTCCTGGAGGGAGTGACGCTTGATCGCCTGGACGACCGGCAGACCCTGCTGGGCCGAGTGTGTGATCGCTCACCTGTATCGGCACCTCGGCATCGACCCAGGAACGACGGTCAACGATCAGGCTGGCCGGCCGCATGCGCTGCTGCCGATTCACGATCCGATTCGCGAACTTCTATGAGGGCGAACGGTCATCTAGGGAGAGTCCTCAAGGACCTTGATCACAACCGCAGCCAGCGCGATCGGATCACTGGTGGGAAACTCAGCGTTCGCGTCGATCCCGAGCGGGAACCCAAGGCTGTCCAACTGGTGCTTCACCGCGCCGGAGGTGCGGACTCATCAGCAGATGTGGGTTGGGGAGCATATGGCCGACGACAGTTTCCCCAGCGGAGTAGGCAGGGGCGCGCACCCCGGACGGAAATTCGCGGCAGGGTGTGTGTGGCGCACGCGCAATGCAACGAAACAAACTCAAGGATAATGGATGAACGCTGAGCCGCGACGGGGGAATTCCTATCGGCCTTCATATTCCTTCACATGGCTCGACGGAGCGAATGGTTTGAAACTCATTGCTTCAGCGCAAACCGCACCTGAGCCGAGGCGCCAATCGGCAGGACCTCTTTCGCCGTCAGCCTGACGCGAACGGTAAAGTTGCTCCGCAAGGGATCGATGGTGGGACCGACGCGCTCGACAATTCCCTGAAGCTTCTTGCCGCGAAGCACGGTCAGAGTCGCCTCGCATTTCATCCCCGGCGTCACCTGTCCGAACGCGCTCTCGGGCAGCGTTACCTCCACGAGCGGAGCGGACAGGTCGGCCAATTCGCAAAGGCTCGACGCGCTGGCCAGTCCGAGGTTGGCGGGATCGGTAAAACTGCCCACCTCGCCATTCACCTGCAGAATCATTCCCTCGAAGGGAGCGCGAACCGCGCGCGAATCCAGTTCCAGCCTCGCTCGATCTCGTTCGACCTGGGCTGTCTCAACGGCGATGCGGGCGATCTCGGTCGCGATTCGCGCGGCATCCGTCGTGTTTCCCTTCTCGACGATCTTGAGATGATCGAGCCGTGCGCGCGCTCCCTGAAACTGGAGTTCCGCCCGCTTCACTTCGCTCTCCTGTCTCATCCCTTCGAGGCGAACGAGAACCTCGCCGCGCTTGACCTGCTGTCCCGGCTGGACGTGAACTTCAACCACCTGTCCGGGGACGGTACTGGCGATCGTGACGCGCTTGACGGGAACGACAACGCCGCGCCCCTCCAGCGCTTCCGCTTTCGGTTCATCGCCGAGGCTGATGGTGCAGAGAAGGAAGAGTGCAGTCGCGGCGAGAAGCGTCTTTGTCATGATGAATTTCCTCGATCGATTTGAGCGCCCGTCCTGGGTTCCACCTGGGGCGCTCGCTCAAACGTGGTAGAGCAATGGCGACCTCGATGCGAGCCAGTCCGCGGGGATACAGTCCGGCCCGCACGCCAGCACCACCACGCCGCCGACGATCGCACAGGTCGTATCACGATCCCCCAAGCCCGAGACGGTCTGCCACATCGCCTCTTCGTAGCAGTCGAAATGGCGGGCGATGCACCACATAGAGAAGGGTACCGTATCCTGAGCGATTATCCCCGTGCCATTTCCAAGCAAGCTCACCGCTGTGGTGATGGACAGGCTCGAATCCAGGAGGCGAGCGTGTTCGATCCCCTTCCGCGTGTCGCCGGGCGGAGTGAATTGCAACACCGCATCAAAGAGGTCAGCCGGCGACGCAGTATCGGCCTGCTGGCGCCGCCGTACTGCCCACGCTGCGGCCACCCCGATGGCGATGGCTCCCGCCTGTCCCTCGGGATGAGCATGCGTCACTTCTGCTGAGAGCCGGGATTCCGTCGCCGCTCGCCCCAGATCATCCGCGAAATAAGCCCCCACTGGCGCAACGCGCATGGCTCCGCCGTTGCCTGCCGATCCCTGTCCCTCGAACACAGACCTGCTGATCCCTCTCCACGACTCCCCCTTGCTGATCGTATGCAAGATCCGCATGGCCGTGCCGCCATAGCCCTTCAGAGGGTCGAGGACAAACCGCCGGGCGAAAGTCCGTGCGAGTTCATCCTGATCGATCTGGCCTCGGCCCTCAAGCACTTCCGCGATTCCCAGAGCCATTTCCGTATCATCGGTGTAGTCCCACGGCGGAGCAGGCAGTCCACGATGAGCGATCATCAGAGGCGCCGCCTGCGAGAAGAAGCATTGGCCGAATGCGTCGCCGACCGACAGGCCCGCCAGTGCCAGACGGACACGTTCCATTCGGATATCGTGATCCACAGGGAGAGAGAGATTGCTCATGCCCTGAATCGTATCCCCGGCCAGGAAGCGTCACAAGAGCGGAAATGCGATGCAAGCCTGAGGTTTGTCTCAATTCGGAGGAGCAGAGAGTGGCCTTCCGCGACAGTCCCGCGATGCGGCTGCGAGCCGCCTATCTGACCATGCATCGGCAATTCCAGCGGCTGTTTCGGGCCGAGGGAGCCACCGCCGATCAGTTCGTCCTCTTGACGCTTCTCGCCGAAGAAGACGGTATCACGCAGAAAGAACTGGTCGGTCGCAGTTTCTCCGACGCCAACACCATCACGGCCATGCTCCGGCGTCTGGAGCGGCGCGGGCTGATTCGCCGGCAACCACACGCCAGCGATGGGCGGGCCGTCTGCGTTCACCTCACGGACGAGGGCCGGGCCTTGCAGCGCCGCCTGACTGAGGCCTCGTTGCAGCTTCATCGAACCGTCGAGGACACCTTGCCGCCGGAGCAGCGTCCCGTCGTCCTCGCCTGGCTGCAAGCCCTCGCCTCCTCCATGGCGCAGGCGGGCAAGGGACAACCCCTCTCCTGAGGAGAAGACCAATCAGAGGGCCTGGAAATCGCATCGGAAGGGCGATACGATGATAAGGAGAAGCCTGCCTGATCCGCCTGTCGCCACATCTTCAACCTCTCGTTCAAAGGGTACTGTCGATGACCGAGGCCACACAAGAGAAGACGGGACTCGGCAACTACTTCGTCGTCAGTTGCAGGAATGGCCTGAAAACGATAAGTCCATGCAATTAATGGACTTATGACTTCGCACCCGTGGCATGGGTGGCATAGAAAGAGCCGAATATCGTGCCTTCCTGTGCCAGTTCCGTGCCAGGGTTTCGGCACCATTTCCTCGGCCCCGTAGGGCAAATCAAGTACTTCGGGTCCGCATGGAGAGCCGCGCCCGGCTTCGCCGGGCGACACGGCGTCGAGTCCGACTGTCCCGTAATGGGACATGCCACCGGGTTGCCGTGGGACAAGCGTCCCCTCTACTCCTTCTCCTCAAGAGGGGTAGTTGATAACTTCGCCTTGGGAACTGCTCGGACCT
>JBBRIK010000707.1:0-4196 GCA_038221045.1 Gemmatales bacterium | reverse complement strand
TTCTTCTTCGTTTCAGTTCGCCTCGCTGCCCATCATCGCGTAGATTTTCATGCTCATCGTCGAGCTCATCCCCAGGAAATTCGGCAGGATGGGGCGGTAATTGCCCGTGATGCGCACCTCAATCGCGTTGGAGAACGCGGTGTTATTCCACGCCCCGCCGAGCGTGGCCCCGGTGTTGGGATCGACCTGCACGACGTCCACGGTGTAGCCGGTCAACTCGCTGTCTCGGGTGGCCATGTAAGCCGTCACCTGATCGATGACCTGCTGTTTGGTCGTGCCGTCGCCCGTATGGGCCACGGCGAAGCGCGCTCCCTCACGGGCGGCGTTGTTCGACACCTGGAGGAAGAAGATGTAACGGGCATACTCGAAGATCCCGAACAGGAATAGCAGCGCCACCGAGCCGACAAGAGCGAATTCCACGAGGGATGCGGCGCGGCGCGGCCTCGAACGGAGCGGAGAACGGACCATGGCGGCACCTCTCACCAGGACGGAAGGGTTGTGTCAATTGCGAACGGATCATCGACGAGACATTGCCAGTTGGTGGTGGCGTTGAGGGTCGTCGTGTTGGTCAGGCCGAGCAGCGTCCAGCGAACGTTGTTGAACGGCAGCGTGAGACTGACGGTGAATTGCTGCCCCTTGACTCCCTGGGAGGGCTGCGTCAGCGTGACGTCGCCGCTGGTGTAAACGAACGTCACCTGAAGGCCAGTGGGATCGAGTCCCGCCTCGCGGATGTAGTTGCTGATCGTCGTCTTGATGTTGGGCGTGCCGCTCGACAACTGGATGTCGATGGGAGACCCCGTCGAGTTGATGGTGTGTCCCTGCGCGGCGAGCCGCGCTCCTTCACGGCAGGCGTTGTTGAGGATCTGTTGCACTTCGATGAGCCGTCCGACCTCCCAGAGTCCCAGGAGGATGACGACCAAAAAGGGCAACATGAAGGCGAACTCAACAGCGGCAGCGGCGCTGCGCTGAGACGGCTCGCGCGTACGGCGGATCATCACAAGACGGCTCCCGGTCTAGGGAAGGTGAGCGGAGCATGACGGGAGGGAAGAAGGCGTCTGCGAAAACACAGGAGCAGTTAAGGGGGGACTGCTCGCCACGACATCAGGCTCTACAGCGCAAGCCTAGAACACAAAATGCGTCGAGGCAAATCAGGATGCAAATGTTGACGCCCTCGCGACGAGGTCCGATGATAGCGCCATGAAGTACGCCATCGTGATTCCCGACGGCTGCGCCGACGAAGCGCAGCAGGCGCTTGCGAGCCGAACGCCGTTGCAGGCGGCCTACAAACCGCACATGGACGCCCTGGCGAAAGCGGGCGTCGTCGGCCGTTCCAATAACGTGCCGCAACCGCTGACGCCCGCCAGCGACGTCGCCACGCTCAGCCTGTTCGGCTACGATCCGCTGCTGGTCTACACCGGGCGCGCTCCCCTCGAAACGGCGGCGATGGGCATCGCCCTCGGACCCGGCGACTGGGCCATCCGCTGCAACCTCGTCAATGTCGAGGACGGCGCGATGTGCGACTTCACGGCCGGCCACATCGGCAGCGACGAGGGCCGGCAGCTGATCGCCAGTCTCGCTCAGGCCCTGGGCGGACCCGTCCCCGGCGGGCGTCTCGAATTTCACGCCGGCGTCAGCTATCGCAACATCCTCGTCTTCCGCGCTGCTCCCTCCGCTCCCTTCGGGCTGGATACGAAGACGCAGCCGCCGCACGACATTCCCATGAAGCCGATCGGCGATCATTTGCCGCATGGCCCCGGCAGCGATCTGCTTCGCGAGTTGATGGAACGCAGCCGGGCCATCCTGGCCGAGCATCCGATCAACAAGGCCCGGCGTTCGCTCGGAAAGCGCCCCGCGACGCAGGTCTGGCTCTGGGGACAGGGCCGAGCGCCGAGCCTGCGAAGTTTCCACGACGTGTATGGCCTGAAGGGCGCGATCATCAGCGCAGTCGATCTGGTGCGGGGGGTCGGCGTGCTGCTCGGCTGGACGCGCATCGACGTGCCGACGGCGACCGGCTATCTCGACACCGACTATGCGGCCAAGGGACGCGCCGCCATCGAGGCGCTCAAGACGCACGATCTCGTTTGCGTCCATGTCGAGGCGCCGGACGAGGCATCGCATGAGGGCCGAGTGGATGCGAAGGTGAAAGCGCTGGAAGAGATCGACCGGCACATCGTCGGCCCGCTGTGCGCAGCGTTGCCGGAGCATGGAGCCTGGCGAATGCTCGTGTCGCCGGACCATCGGACGCCGTTGCGGACGCGCGCTCACGCTTATGGAGCGGTGCCGTTCGTCGTCGCGGGGACGGCAGTGGCGCCGTGCGGACAGGCATCGTATGACGAGGTGATCGCGGAGAAGAGCGCGTTGGCCTTCGATCCGGGGCACGGCTTGATGACGTGGTTCCTGCGCTCTTGCCGCTTGCGGCTTAGCGGAGCCGCGGATTGCTAAGCCGCAAGCGGCAAGAAATCCGCAAGAATTGATTTTGACGCGGAGCCAATCTCTGATATTGATTGTCAACCAACTCACTTATGAGAGGATGCTCTCTTGAGTACCCATTCCGCTGCCGGGGCACGCGCGCGTCAGGGCCGGGCCACCATCACTCCTCCGTCCCCCTCGGTCTCCGAGGCCGCTATTACCGAGATGGCCGAGATCTTCCAGATGCTCTCGGATGGCTCGCGCCTCAAGATCCTTCTCGCTCTCGCGCGCGGGGACGCCATGAACGTCACCGAACTGCGTCTTCTGCTCGAACAGACGCAGTCCAAGGTGTCGCAGCCGGCCGTCAGCCATCATTTGTCGCTGTTGCGCAAGACGCATCTGGTTCGTTGCGATCGTCAGGGCAAGAAATGCTTCTATCGTCTCGACTCGACCCGGCTGCGCGAGCTGCTCGAACAGATATTTCGCGAGACCGGCAATAGCACGCGCCAGATCCAGTTCGAGGACCTGTCGCTGGGGCTGAAGAAACGATGAGCGCTCGTGCCGCTTGCGGCTTTGCAGAAGACCGCAAGCGGCAAGACGTCCTTATTTCGCTTCCTCGAAGGACACCTCGCTGACGCAGTGGAGCGGGAACAGTTTCCAGCCGGCCGGCACCTTGGCCAGCAAGCCTTGCAACTTCGCCTGCTTGCCGTCGAGTTCGCCCATCTCGATCAGGTTGAGCGTCTCGTCGGTGCCGTCCATCAGCGTCACCGTCCAGTCGCCACCCTTCTCGTCGGCGAGGATCAGCTTCTTCACCTTGCCGAGGTCCAGTTTGATCGTCTTCTTGAACATCAGGATCGGCGACGCCTTTTCGCCCATGCCGGTGAGGTAGAGTCCCTGCAAGTCGAAGACCTTCTCGGTCTTCTTCTCCTTGCCGTCGAGGATCGTGATCGTGGCCGGCTTGCCCTTCGGCTCGGCAACGGTCTTCGGAGACGGGAAGCGAACTCCCTGGATGCCGTTCTTGACACCGCCGAGATACTTGATCGCGGCGATGCCCAACTCTCCCTTGTCCACCTCGGCCTCGATGGTCAGTTTGTTCGTGTCGGCGAACTTCGTGGTGCCAGTGAGACTGACATCGTCGTCGGCCTTGGCGGCCGCCACCTTGACCGTCGCCTTCCGCTCCTCATTGTCGAAATCGATCTGACGAATTGTATCCAGCGGAATGAAGGTCAGGATACCGTTGACGAAACCAGTCGAGTTCTCGTCGCGGAACGAGAGCGCTTCGGGTCCGCGCGCCACCGGGCGAGCGGGAGCGCGCTTCGGCGCGGCGGCCGGCTCATCCTTGTCGTTGGGCTTCTCTTCCGGTTCCTTCTCCGGGGGCAGCGGCGGCGCGAGCCAGCCGAGACGGCGCGTGCCGGCGACGATTTCCCAACTCTTGATCTTGTTCTCCTTGCCGCGCGAGTCGATGACGATCAGAGTCCCCTCTGCCTTCTTGTCATCGGGCTTCTTGTCGTCGGGCTTCTTGTCGTCCGCTTTCTTGTCGTCCGCTTTCTTGTCGTCCGATTTGTCGTCCGCGAAGGTCACGAGCGTGAAGGCCAGCAGAGCGGGGATCAGCAGCAGGGCAGGATTCTTGAAGCGCATCATGAGGTCGTGATCCGTGTAGGTGGGTGTCAACTCCTGTCCCTTGCATGGTCCGGGTTGCGGGCATGGAGTTCAAGGAAAAAAGGCGACGTTGGCGTCTCAATCCTGGGCCAGGATCGGCTCCCTCGTTCCCACGCTCTGCGTGGGAA
>JBBRIK010000706.1:0-4202 GCA_038221045.1 Gemmatales bacterium | reverse complement strand
GATGGTCCTCCGCTTCCTCCGGCGAGAGCGTTCCCAGTTCGACCAGACGATTGACCAGCGTTTGATCGCGCGTCATCTGGATGAGGTTGCCTTCGGAGAGGATGTACGTCCGGCTGTCGCCGACGTGGCCGACGACGACGTCTCGGCCATCGACGTAGACAATCTCGGCTGTGCAGCCCATGCCGCGCCGTCCGGGACCACCAGGCGTGCGCGAAGAAGTGTAGACGAATTTGTTCGCGTCCTTCAGAGCGGCTTTCACCATCCGCTTCGCTTCCTCGACGTCCAACTTCGCGGGCTCGTTGTTCTCCGCCTGCGGATGCTCGGAGGGGAAGCCTATGGCGCCGGCGACGGAGTTGAATGGCCTCAGGGCCGTCATGTACTTCCGCAGTTGAGCGATGCACATGGCCGCCGCCACCTCGCCGGCGTCATAGCCGCCCATCCCGTCCGCCAGCATAATCATGGCCGAGTCGGCGAAATCGTCCTGCCGCGACTCGCAGGAATGCAGCAGCGCGAAGGCATCCTCGTTGCCGGTGCGGACCATGCCCGTCGTCGTCCAGGCGGCGACCTCCAGACGACACTGATCCATCGTTCGGCCACAGACCTTGAGCGTCTTGATGAGTTCGTTGAAGCCGGTCGGATCGGTCTTGACCGCCTCGTCCGTCGGGAAACGCGCCTCGATCTGGCGGGCGAACGTCTTCATCATCAGCCGGCCGAGGGCCGGGTGCATGTCGGGATAGTCGTTGAAGATCGGCTTGGGATTGCCCGGCTTGAGGAATTGCTTCTCGGTCAGTTCGTGTCCGAGGTTCAGGGCGAGCACCAGAGCGCCGAAACTGTAGAGATCGGCACGGGCGTCGGCAGTTCCTGGGGAAGAGGTCAGTTCAGGGGCCGTGTAGAGCCGCCCGCGCAGAGGGGCATCAGACGGCAGCGGCAGCGGCAGCAGGTCCGCCATGTCGGTGATCCGCGCCTCGCCCTTGTCGGTGATGACGACGATATCGGGCCGAATGCCCTCGATCATGGCACCCAAGCGGTGGAGCGTCTGCAGGGTCTCGGCCAACTTGATGAGGTAGCCGAAGCGCTTCTGATTGCTGGCTTCGCGGTCGTCCCAGGCGTCCCAGAGCGACTGTCCCTGCGGCACTTCCTCGACGAGATACTGGTAGCCATCCTCGAAGAAGGTATCGAGAACCAGCGGTAGGCCGGGATGTTCGACGCAGTCGAGCAGTGTGCGCTCCCAGGTGACGCTCGGCCAGACGGGACGGTTGGGCAGCACCTCCGTGACCGGACCAATGGTGGGCATGTCGAAGCTCGGCATGATCTCATCGTCGGGATCGGTCCCGATGGGCGTTGCCTCGATGGGGACGGCGGCGACCGCTTCGTCCTTGGCGGGTTCGCGCACGACAGTGACGGGAATGTTGTCGTTGCCGCTCAGGCCGAGATCGCGAGCGCGAAAGCGTTCGATGCCGAGTTTCTCGCCGAGATTTTCGAGGAGTTCGTAGCGCTCCTTGAGACGGACTGGGGCGGCCGGCGGCAAGAGCGTGGCGCCGGAAACGGCGGCTTCACCCATCTGGAATGGCTCCTTGTAGAAATAGCCGCAATCGGCGCAGTACTTGTCATCAGGATGACGGTTGCCGCCGCAGCAAGGACATCGGGCCACGGCCGGGGCGGCGGGAACGACTGCGGGCGGAGCGGTTGTCGTCCCTGGGAAGTCAAACGAGGGCAGGAGTTCCTCGCCGATGTCGCCGGGCGAGGATTCCATACCCTTGTGTTGCTCCAGACCAGGACGGGTCCCATTGTTGGAGACGGGCGTGGGGCTATTCGGTTCAGATGACATGGTTCGTCCATTGCCAGTTGTTCATTGTCAGTTGCCGGTTGCCAGTTGTCAGTTGTAAGTTGCCAGTTGCCAGTCGTGAGAGAGATTACGCCGCAATGGATTGCTTCTCCCACAACTGGCAACTGGCAACTGACAACTGGCAACTGACAACTGACAACTGACAATTGTCAGCGAAGTCGATTTCCGCAGTAGATACAGCAGCGGCTGCCCATTCGATTGGTCTTGCCGCAGTGATAGCAGGGAGCGGTCGGCTCGGTCAGCGGCTCGGCGCACTTGGAGCAGTACGGTTCGCGCACCTTATTCGTCGTCCTGCACTTTGGACACGGCACCTCGTGCGTCACCTGCTTTTTCTCGAGGTCGCCCTTCAATTCCTTGGCGGTGAAGTAGCGCGCGTTGATGTCCTCGGCGAGGTTGATCTTCACCAACTCGTAAAACCAGCGATGCTGAGGCGGAATACCGTTGCCGCCCGCGCCGAGCTGGGCGTCGATGTCGTTGGCCGTGTGATAGCCTTCCGGCGCTTTCCCCGTCACGAGGTGATAGAGCGTGCCGACCAGGGCGAATAGATCGGACCGCGGCTCCGGTCTACCGATGATCTGCTCCGGCGGCGCGTAGCCTTCGGTATAGACCTTGGTCTTCACCGCCATCTTTTCCTTGGCTGACCGGCCCAGGTCACGCGCGGTGCCGAAGTCGATCATCTTGATCGTCTTGCCGTCGGGCAGCAGCATGATGTTGTCCGGCTTCAGATCGCGATGAATTAGCGGCGGCTGCTGGGTGTGCATCGCCTCAAGGACGTCGCAGATTTGCCGGCCCCAGTCGAGTACCTGCTCGAGGGGGAATGGCTGATTGTTCTTGCCCTCCATGATCTTCAGCAGGTCCTGACCCTTGATGAACTCCAGCACGAGATAGGCACTCTGGCCTTGCTCGATCAGATCGTGGAAGCGCGTGACGACCGGGATGGACGAAAGCGCTCGCAGAATCTCCGCCTCGCGGCGAAAGAAGTTCAGGCGGATAGGGAATTCCTGCTGATCGGCGCAGATCATCTCCTTGATAGCGACCTGGCTGTTGCCGCCCTTGGTGTCGGTCGCGAGATAGACGGCGCCGAAGCCGCCCATCGCCAGCAGTTTCTCGATGCGATAGCGGTTATGAAGAAGCGTGCCGGAGCCGATAGGCAGGGCCGTGGAGCAGCGAACGCAGTTCTTCTCGCCGGGCGGATTGGCAACCCCACAGGCTGGGTTGGGACACAGGTTGGGCGGCCCTTCCATCTCCTGACTGGCCGTCTCGCTCTGAATCAGGTAACCGCAATCCATGCAGGCGACGGCGCCGGGCAGCAGATCGGAACCGCAAGCCGGACACTTCGTCGGCGCTCCCTTGGCGGCCGGCGCGGGTGCAGGCGCGGAGGCAGCGGCTTGACGGGGAGTCGATCCCGATGCGCCCGAGGACGCCGCCGCGCCGACGCCGGCCCCGACCGGCTGAGGCGCGGAAGCGGCACCGATGACGAACACGTTTTGACACGAGGGACACTTGACCTGCTTCCCCGTGGCGTCGTCGGGGACCTGCATCCGCATCGGACACTTCGGGCAGCTAATGACCTGGGGCATGATTTACCTCACAGTAGCTATTAACTATCAGCGATCAGTTTCCAGACACAAGTGTGAGCGGGCGGGTCTCTTCGCCCCGCATCATTTCTTTACTGAAAGCTGAATACTAAAAGCTGAAAGCTATTTCTTCGGCCGTTCGCCAAACCGCAGGACGGCCGTGCCGACCTGGATCTTGTCGCCATTCTTCAAGGGGGATCGCGCGCCGACGCGCTGGCCATTGAGGAACGTGCCTCCGGGTGTGCCGTTATCCTCAAGGTAATAACTATTGTTCTTCAGGATGATCCGCGCGTGCTGCTTCTCGATGCCCTGTTCGCCAAAGAGTCCGACGTCCGTACCCTCGGCCCGTCCGATGACCGTCTCGTCCTTACTAATCATCATTTCCTTCCCCGCGCGGCGGCCCGACTCGATGGTCACCCACGCTTCCTTCAGGAACACTAGGGCCAGGGCGATCAACGCCCCGATCAACAGGCCAAGGATCACCAGGCCGATGGCCAACTTGCTCATCGGCAAGGGCGGCGCCCAGGGGTCTTCTTCCTTGCCAAGGGAGTAGAGCAACCCGAAAGGCACTCCACCCGCGATGCCGCCCAGCAATCCGCCATAGATGCCGTTGAGCGTTCGCTTGATCGGAATCTTCATGTCGCCCTTGCTGGTGGCGGCCGTGAGGATATCGAAGACGCCGATGGAAGCGCCGATGAAGAGGCCGACCAGCATCCAGCCGATAAATAGCGGCAGGCCGATGTTGTTCAGTACCTGCCCCAGCAGTCCGCCGATAGCCC
>JBBRIK010000705.1:0-4202 GCA_038221045.1 Gemmatales bacterium | reverse complement strand
AAAGGAGTGGCAGAAGAAGGGCTATCTGCTGCTGGGGGCGTCGAATCAGTCCGGCGTCGCCAAGGGCGATTTGACGGTCGAGGACGCCATTGCCTGTTTCGAGGAGACGAATCGACAACTCGGCCTGAAGATCGACTTCCTCTTCTGTCCGCACAAGATTCCGCCGATCAGTTGCTACTGCCGCAAGCCGGGACCAGGAATGGGCGTCGAGTTGATCGTCAAGTACAAGCTCGATCCGCGCCAGTGCATCTACGTCGGCGACATGGGGACCGACAAGTCATTCGCCCAGCGCTGTGGCTTTCAGTTTCAGGAAGCCGAGGTATTCTTCTCGAGGTGAACGTCATGGCGCGGAAGGACGATTTCCTGCACGCGATCGCGGAGCATCCGGACGATGACGATGTGCGTCTCGTCTTCGCCGACTGGCTCGACGACGAGGGCGACGAGGCCGAGCGGGCCTGGGCGGAGTTGATCCGCATGCAGGTCCGCCTCGCTGGCCTGCCGCCTGACGATGACGACCGCGCCGAGATCCGGATGCGCTCGTGGCATCTGGAAGAACAGCATAGAGCGGTCTGGCTCAAGGATGTACCGGAGAGCATTGCCGTTTACACATTCATCCGTGGTTTTCCTGAGACGATGACCCGCCGTTCCGCCCTATCCCCTGAGTACTTTACCGACGAACACCTCGCGACGATGGCGCGAGTGACGGAGTTCTTTCCCATTCGCACACTGGTCGTCCCGTATTCGGGTTATCGCTCCCGCGACCTCCCTTCGGCGACGCGATCGAACGCCCCGGAAAGGAGGCAGACCTACATGGAGATGCTGGCATCCTGGGTGCCTCTCAATCGGTTGCGGACGCTCTCCACCCGCTTCGGGTCATTAATGAAACCGCAAGAGGATAACCGTTCCGGAATCGAGGCCCTTGCCGCGTCTCTCCATGCAGGAAACCTGCGGGCGCTGGACCTGTTCGGGCTCGACCTCTATCCCGATGATCTCCACAGTATCTGGACTTCCCCCCACCTGGGGCGGCTTTGCTCGCTGGATATCTCATCCAATCCTGGGTTACAGAATGTTGGGTGGTGGAATGCGGCCGATTCCTCATTCTCTTCTCGCCTTGAGGAATTTCTCGGTGTGGGATCGTCCGTGGTCCCGGAAATCCTCAGTAGCGTGGCGGAATCGACCCGTTTCCGCGTTCTCGGCATCGAATGCGGAGAGGAGGGAGGAGACGACATCGAGGTGTTTGCCGGCTCGGCCGTCCTCACGGGATTGACTTCCCTTCGGATCACCTGTGAAGGAGAAGCGGGGACTCCACCTTTTCAACTCCCCACGGCCGATGAGGTGCTGGCGGTTCCGGTCCTGTCCGAGATGCTGGCCTCGCTGGAAGCCGAGAACATGGAGGAACTAACGCTATGCGGACTCGACCTGGGAGACGAAGGGTTTGAGGAACTGGTCAATTCGGAAGTGGGACGCAACCTCATCCGCCTGAATCTCGAACGCTGCAACCTGTCCGGCGTCAGCCTGCCCGCACTGCGAATGCTCCTCGACGAAGGCCGGCTCCGCGAACTGGACCTGGAAAGCAATCACTTCACCGACGCCGACATGGAAGAACTGGCTCGCTGGCCGGAATTCGAGCGTCTGCACACGCTCCTGCTCGGTTCCAATGATGTCGAGGAGGACGGCTTCGCCGCATTGAAGGAGTCGCCTTACAAGCATCCCTGGTTAGGGCTGGGCGAGTGAGCGTCAAGACTTCCCCGATCCTTGAACGTCAGTCATGGCGACACGGATCGTCCTCAAACGAGTACGCCCGAATCAGCCCGTTCCGAGGCAGACAACCAAGAAGCCACGGGTTTCAAGGATGTCGCCTGCGGATGGACTCGGATGTGTGTAATTCGAGAACAGCGGCCGCTATTTTCGCTCGTCCTGAGACGCTTGCGGAGAGGTGGGAGTCTGAGCAGCCTTTTTCTTCGCCCGCTGCTCCGCGAGTCGTTTCGTCTCCTTCAGCTTCTGTTTACGCCGCGCCCCCGCTCGATTCGTACCCATGGCAGTCCTCCTGGATGGTTATGTCGGTCCCGCCCTATTGTACGACAGGGCGGGGAACCGCGCTGCGGCCCCGATTCGTTGAAGACTGATGGGGTCGCCATCCTGGTTCATTCTTTCTGTTCTGAACTGCTGAAGGCTTCTCCCGTTCCTGAATTGCCCAGCAGGAGATCCAGCAGCCAACAGCCGCGAAAGTGTGGCCCCGTTTCGCGGCTTGCAACTCCTCGGCCTCAAGCCTCCATTCCGCGGATCCCGCGGCGCGGCTTTCGATCACACTTTTGGGTTCTCCCCTTGCTGCCGGCGGCGCAACATCTCCCGGAGTTGCTCCGCCGGGACCGTTGCGAACAATTCGTCGAGCACCCTTTCCGCTCCGACCGCCTCAATGACGCTGGGCAGTCCGACCGCCTCAATGACACTGGGCAGTCCGACCGCCTCGATGACGCTGGGCAGTCCAATCGTCTCAATCGTCCGCCGCAGGCCGATGGCCTCAATGGCCCGCTCGACCCCGAGAATCTCAATGACCCGCTCCGCCGGCAAGAGGCGGACGACTTCCCCCAGATCGGTGATCTCGCCCACCGCTTCCCAGTCGATGATCGAATCGCGCTTCAGTGCGTTGACCATTTGTCGCATCTCCTTCCACAGTCCCGGCTGCAACGTGGACAACCACATCGCGAACCGCTCGAACCATTGCGGGTTGCCCAGCACCACCTCGCCCAGCAACGCCGGCGGCCCCGGCTCCCGAGCCAGCAGGTGCAAGGGGATCGTATCCACCTCCACCGGCACCTCGCCGTAATCCAGCAGCCAGACCGGATGCCCCCAGCTTCCCCCACGCCACAGCCCCCGCGATTCAAACTCGAAGAACGCCCGGCTGCGTGCGTAACCCAGGAACGTCTCGCCTAGCTTTGGAGCCAGATACCACAGGGCGACCTGATGGTTCTCCAGGGGAGGCGCACCCTGGGACAGCTGCTCCTGGTTAAGCCGGTAGGTCAGGCCGGTGCCGACGTGCATGAGCAGTTCCAGGTCGTGCTCTTCCGCGTGGTCGGTCGGCCCCTTGAACTCCAGAACGTTCCACTCGCGGAGGTGACTCCAGACGCCCTCGAAGGGCGGCGGCGGCCCAGCATGGCGGCGCAGGAGCAGGAGGTCGGCGGCGCGGGGCAGTTCGCTGACGGGTACTTCGGGGCGGACCTCGTAGAAGTCCTTGACCAGGAGGCTCAGCAAATGGGCGAACAGCGGATGCCACTGCCGGTTCATGGGCCTCGCTCAAGAAGCTAACGAGGACAATATGCCCTCACTATAACAAGAAGCACGTTATCCGTCCCTCCCGCTCCGATTCCTTGAAGACTGAGAAGACCGCCAGACTGCTTCGTTCTACGGTCCGGAGCCGCTGAAGAGTTCGCCCGTTCATGAATTGCCGAGAATCAGATCAATCACGAAGCAGCCGCGACAGTATCCTGACAACGCGAAATACTGGTTCCGGCAGGTGGGGACACATCCGGTGTACGAGGCGCTGCAAGCGGAGTCAGCGAAGCTGGGTTGGAAGGAGTGGGATGCGGCGGCATTCGTGGACGAATGCGAGAGGCACCGCGACAGTGGGAGCCTGCGGGAGACGCTCGTGAGCGAAGTGCAGCAGGCAGAGTAGCGGGCGTTGTTCGATTGGTGTTGGGCGAAAGTATGAGGCGGAAGGTTGTGCAAGGGATCAGGGCAAGGATCTCTCACCCGTTTTGAAGACACGACGCCCTCACGGCTCAGAATTCGTAGCCCTGCTCGACCCAGTAATGCCAGTCCGCCACCGCCTGACGTGTCTCGTCGTCTGTCTCCTGGGCAGGTTCAAGCTGCGACAGAGGGACAGCCAACCCGTCCTTCTCCCAGCGGATCATCACGAACATCTCGCGCTCGCAATCGTCCGCGGGAGCCAGATCGAGGATCTTAACCTCGTCATTGACTTTCAGAACAGAAGTGGGCCGCCGAGTAATGCAGCGGGCGTGGAACGGAAATTCTAGTGTGTCCTGCAGGTAGCAGTACCATCCTGACGCCCGTTCGATTTCGTCGTGACAATCGACGACGATCTCATCCAGGATGCGTTCTTCTCGCGCCTCGTCGTTCTTCTTGCGTGCCATGATGGTTCTCCCTGTCAGGTGTGAGTCAGAGTCCCGCTCGGTCCAGTCGCG
>JBBRIK010000704.1:0-4202 GCA_038221045.1 Gemmatales bacterium | reverse complement strand
CGGCTCGTCGGCGATCGCGGCTCGTTGCGAAACAACTTCACGGCACGGATTCAAGTCAGCCCCACGAGGACGGGACGCTCGACGGCGACATAATCGGCGTGGCTCATTTGAATCGAGATGCAGTGATCGCCGGCGTTGAAGTTGATGCTGGCGTGTTCGCCGAGGGCGGGGTCGCAGTGCGTCGGCAGGCTGAAAAGAGAGCCAAACGGAGGAATCGAGCCGGGCTGCAGACCGGTCTTTTCAAGCACTTCTTCCTTCGTGGCGAAGCGCAGGTCGCGGACGCCCAGAGCGGTTTTCGCCTTGCGATTGTCGAGTTTGCGGTCGGCGGGGACGACAAGCAGGACGAAGTTGTCTCCCGCCTTGACGACGAGGGCCTTGGCCCCGCTGCCGAGGGGAACGCCGCGCACCGCCGCCGCCTGCTCGCTGGTGAAGACCGCCTCGTGACGCAGCACGGTAAAGGAGACTCCCTGTTGCGTCAGGCGTTCCCGAAGCCGCTCAAAGACGCTGGCGCTCATGGCAGTTTTCCTCTCTTGCCGCTTGCGGCGTAGCGGTAGAAACGCGCTATGCCGCAAGCGGCAGATTATGTTCGCTGGCGAAAGGCGCGAATCATCTGTCTCAGCCCGCGCCAGCGCTCCAGAAATCCAGCGCCGTGACAGAATCGCAACAGCCCGCGCACCAGTTCTTCCTGGCCTCCCGAGCCTTTCGTCGCCAGATCGTAGTGAGGGCGGAACGTGCCGCCGCGCACGCTCACTACCTGCGGTACCGTCATCTCCAGCAGTCCCTCGCCGCCCTGCGTCGCTCCCCAGCCGCTGTCGCCCACGCCGCCGAAGGGAGTCGCCGCATGAGCCGTCGGCACGATGACGTCATTGACCGTCACCATGCCCGCTCGCAACCGAAGCGCGAGCGCCTCGGCCTGATGCGGCTGGCTCGTGAAGACGGACGCTCCCAGGCCATAGGGACAGACCGCGTCCATCCGCAGAGCGTCTTCCAGTTCATCGTAAGGGGCAAGCGCCAGTAGCGGAGCGAACGACGCCTCGCGGCACACGTCCATCTCGGGTCGGGCATCGGCGATGATCGCCGGACGAACCTCCGCTTCGTTTTCCTCCGCGACGGACGACTGCGTCAGGAGCCGGCCGCCCTTCGTCAGCGCGTCGGCAACCAGCCGTTCCGCCTGGCGCGCTTGCGAGGCGACGGCAAGACGCACCGGCCTCGCTGCCGAGGTCCATGATTCCAGCTTTTTCGTCATCTGATCGTAGAGGCTGCGATGAACGAACGCCCGGCGGACGGCGATGCAGGTCTGGCCGCGATTGAGGGTCGCGCCGAACCAGGCCGCCGTCGCCGCCAACTCGACGTCGGCGTCGGGGAGCACGAACATGGGATCGCAGCCGGACAGTTCCAGAGTGGAGCTGATGAGGCGCGCGCCGAGCCGCGACGCGATCTGCCGGCCCACCGAGGCGCTGCCCGTGAAGACGAGGTGATCGATGTCGGATTCGATCAGGGCCGGCCCTCCCTCGCGCGTGGCAGGCAGCATCTGGATGAGACCGGGCGGAAATCCCGCCTTGCCGAGAAGCGCGAAGAGAGCCTGGGCCGACGCGGGGGCAACCTCCGACGGCTTCCAGACGATGCCGTTGCCGGCGGCGGCGGCCTGGATGATCTGAACGCCATTGAGCAACAGTGGATAGTTCCAGGTGCCAATGATGCCGACGACGCCGCGCGGACGGCGATAGATCGTATCGCGCTGGCCCCAGAACCAGAGCGGCCGGGCGAAGAGCGAGACCCGCTTCGGACGCAGCAGGGCGGTTGCCTGGCGTTCGAGGAACTTACAGGCGTCCGCCAGCGGCAACACCTCGCCGCCGAGGATTTCATCGGGCTTCTTGCCAAGATCCGCTCCGGCGGCCGCACACAGAGCGTTGCATTCGCGGACGAAGAGCCGGCGTAAGGCGCTGATACAACGGAGCCGTTCGCGGAGGGGCGACTCGCGCCAGCTTTGCTGTACCTCGCGGCAGGAGCGGACCGCCTGAGCGGTGAGATCGACGTTCTTGTTGATCGCGTTCATGAACTCTCCCTTCCGGGACATCCGTGTTCCGCAAGGGAAGAGTATAGTGGAATCGAGGGCCGCTCAGTGAGACAGACGACGCAGGGCGGCCTGGGCAGCTTCCGTCTGGCGTGCTCCCAGCGCTCCGCCGGCCAGTCGCTGGAGCAACCGACGCGCCTCGGGAGTTGCCAGTTGTTCCAGCAGCTCGATGGCCCGATCTGCGCGCAGCTCCTCCGGAGACAGCGGCAGGTCCTCCATTGCTTCGAGCAAGCGTTCGATGCGCCGCCGGACTTCCAGCGTCGGTCGTTCCTTCAGAGTCCGCCGCAGAGCGGGAGCGACTGACAATCCGAGAGTTTCGAGCCGGTTGCTCGCCTGCGTGCGAACCGAAAATCGAAGAGCGTCGAGTCCGTCGATCTGTTCTCGAACTTGCTTTTCGTCGAGTTTCGGCACGGGCCGCAGGCGTGAGCCGAGGAGTTCGACGCCGTCGCGCGGCGACGACAACAGCGCCAGAGCGGCGCGCCCGGATTCCGCAGCGTCGTGCAGCGCCAGTTGTTCCCAGAGACGATCGCGATTGGTCATCGCGAGTGGTTCGCCCCTTGGGGTCAGACTGTGCAGCAGCACTTTGCCGTCCTCGCCGGCCGAGACGAGCGTGCCTCCATCCGGCGAGACCGCCAGAGCCAACACCGCTCCGTCATGGCCGGACAGGCTGCGGCGGCGTGTGCTAGTCGCCAGTTCCCAGAGACGGATTTCCTTGTCCTTGCCGGCGGTGATGAGAGTTCGGCCATCACCCGTGAGGGCCACGGCATAGACCACGCCTCCATGAACAGGAAACTCTCGCCAGGGACTCTCGCCAGCGGCGAACGTCTTCCAAAGGCGGACTTTATCTCTCCGCGCAGCCACGATGAGTTGGCCATCCGCCGCGAAGGCGAGGTAGTCGATTTGACCGTGTGTGTTGCTCAGGGTCCGCAGACGTTGACCGGAGGCGACGGCGCGCAGGTGAAGCGGACCGTGCGAGTCCTCCGCGACAGCGAGCAGCTTGCCGTCGGGAGAGATCGCGACCGGATTGGAGCCGAAGTTGGACCACGCGAACTCGCGCGGCCCTGGGCCGGACGGCAGTTGCCACAACAGCGTCCTTCCCAGGGAACGAGCCAGTCGTCAGCCCAGGAATACGCCGTCCGCTGGCGTGCGAAAGGTCCCGGTTCGTCCGCTGCCGCTGGCGGCCAGCACCTTGCCGTCGCCTGACAGCGCCAGTGCTTCGACGTCGCCGGGACCGCCGATGAACTGGGCAGTCTCCTTGCCCGTACTCAACTCCCAGAGACGAACGAACCCATCCCGACCGCCCGTCGCCAGCGTCTTGCCATCCGCGGTCAGGGCGAGGGCGAGGACGCCGTCCTGATGAGCCAGCCAGCGCCGGATTTCACGCCGCCCCGCCACGTCCCAGAGACGGACTGAACCATCGCCGCTCGCCGTCAGCAGGGTCCGTCCATCCGGTGTGAAGGCGACGGCGAAGACCGGTTTATCGTGAGCGAGGCGCACCGGCGCGGCCTGGGGCATCGTGGCCAGAACGAACAGACAGGGAAGGAACATGAGAGGACCTCCAGGGGTCAGTTGGGACGGCATTCTTTCTTGCCGCTTGCGGCTTAGCGGGCAGTTCGTCAGCGCATCATCTCGATACGCGCCAGCGCCTCACGCGCTTCGCGCACATCGTCGGGATGGCCTGCGCGGTTATCGATCTCGTCTCGCAGCAAGCGCTGGATATCCTTACGGGCTTCCGGCGTTGCCTTGCGGCACAGTCCAGGAAGACAATGGTAGAGGCTCGCCCGTCCACCGGGGAGCGAGAGACGGGCGCAGTCCGCGACGAGTCCGGCGGCCCTCGGCTCGTTCAGGTCCTCCAGCGCCCCCGCAACTCGGACGACCTCGTCCGCCTTGGGCAACGGCGTACTAACGGGAGTGGGCATGGGGCGAAGTCGATCGTGGAACGTCTGGAGCCTGGCGAGCAGCGCGCCGGCGCTTTGAGGGTCGGGACGGCACGCGAAGACACAACCGGCCGGCTCATCGACGCCGCCCGCTTCCGCGGCGAGGAGCTGCTGGTAAACGTGGGCCGGATCGCGACTGCGCGAGGCGGCTTGTATCTGCACACAACGTTCGACTCCCGGCAGCCATTGCG
>JBBRIK010000703.1:0-4203 GCA_038221045.1 Gemmatales bacterium | reverse complement strand
CCTCGGAGAAGCGACGATGCGATTTCGCTGGTTCAAAATTGTTGCGGGGCTGGCTGCCAGTCTCGCGGGGTGTTCGAGTTCCACCACGCCTGAAGGCGCCGACCTTTCGCGCAAGGCTGAGTCCCTCTCCAGACAGAAGTTCGGGGGCGTGGAGTTCGTGATGCCGGCAGGGTGGACCAAGGAATCCGTCGGGGACGGCCTGCTGCTCACGACACCTGAGATCAAAAACAACTGGCAGGCCAACTTGTTCTTGGAGGTTCGGGAGGATGCTAAGAGCCGTCCTTTGGAGCAAGCCCTTGCCGACCTCGTGCCGAACCTGAAGGAACGAAAGGAGTCGTTCCGTGAGGTGAGCCGGAAAGTTGAGAACCACTCAATCGGCTTTCGATTCGGGCGGATCGAGTACACATGCTCCGAGAAGGGAGGAACGGCGCTGACGGAATGGGAGATTGTCATTGAGTTAGACGGGAAGAAACGGCTGTTCGTCCTGGCCTCTTCGGCGTCTGCGGCATGGGACAAGTATCAGCCTCTTTTTCAAGAGTTCGTCGCTTCACTGCGGAAGAGCAGGATCTGACATCAAAGCTCGCCTGCCGGGACTGCGGACGACATGAGGGGAGACGTCTACCATGTTCTGGTACTCACTCGGCTTGTCCGTGACGCTGTTCCTGGTGTTCAACGTCCTCGCCATTCGCAGTGGCAGTCTGTTCCGCTCCCTCCTGCTGGCGATCATTGTGTGTCCGGTTGGTTTCCTCGCCTGTCTGTCCTGGCCGCTGGCCGTGCATGCATTCTGTCTCGCCGTGGCGGCCGCGATCATGGGGTTCTTCGTCGAGCGCGGGCGCGGACTCCTGATCGGCTCCTCCCTGGCGACTCTCGTGGCCTGGGCCGGTGTGGGTTACATCATCGTTCGCGAGGACCAACCGGAATGGGAGAAAGCACGGGCCGACAATCCCGTTGAGTCCCTCTCGTCGCGTCTGGCTTATGAGAAACTTCCAGGGCGCAAACCGTCGCCTCTGCCGGACGAGAAGGAGCGGCGGTATCAGACCACCCAGTCCCACCTGGCCGATATTGAGGGTGGGCTGAAGACCTGGGTAGCAGTTCTCCGGACCGATTCCCTGAAATTGGCTCACGCCGGAACTGTGCGGCAATTCGTCAATAGTCCTGGCTTTGGCGTGGGACGCCAGATCATGATCCCAAGGGCGAACTGGGCGAAACCTCCATTCAAATGGAATCGCGAGCTCCCGCTTCCGCCGATAACCGATGTAACTCTTTTCTTCGATCCAACGGACACGGAAGAGACTTATCCGCCTCCTCTCGGCGTGTCGCCCCTCCCCGTGGCAAGCACCACAGATAACCTCTGGCAAATCCACCGCGGGGGCGTGCTTGAGTTCCTGGACGCCGAAGGATTCGGTTACGCCCGCGACCGCGATCATGTGGCCGGCTTCCTGCCGCATCGGTTTCGTCAGATCCCTGACACTTGGAACCTACACCGCAGCCACACGAAGTGGCGGGTCGAGCGGCTGGAACTGGTCAGCCTGCTGAAGCACGACAAGCCGGGCGTTTATGTCTCAGAGTCGCTGCCGCGGATGGACCGAATCGGCGAGTTGACCGTCCGCCCTCTCGACACGTTCGAGTCGTCCACGCTTCCGCTCTTGCAAAGCGGCGAAGACCTGGCGAAGGAATTGAATGGAAGCGATCTGCGTGTCCTCGGCTCGATCAGGGCCACCCAGCAGTGCCTCAAGTGCCATGACGTCCAGCGCGGCGACCTCCTCGGCGCTTTCACCTACAAGTTGCGGCGTGAGTCTTCCGCGCCCTGATCTCTGCCCGTTCGCGTGGCAATCCAGGCTCACGGCGCGAGCATACCTCCGACTGCCGCGCACTTTTCATTTCGACCACAACAACGCAACTCCCGATGTGAACTAATGTTACGCGGATGCGCTTTCGCGCTTTCCGCGTGGCATCTGAATTGCTCTCCTTCTTCCATCTCTCCTGGCTGACCATCTTCTCTCTCCCGGATGGCGACGCCCGACCTGTGCCTGAACTGGAGGCTTCACCTCCGGACCGTACTTTGTCCGCGCCTCGATCGCTCGGCAAGGAGACATCCTTGACGGAACTGGGAGAAACGATCTGTCCCTACTGCGGCGTCGGTTGCCGGTTAAAGCTCGAAGGTTCGGGCAAGCAGGTGACCAAGGTTCGCGGCGTCGAGACGGCGGCAGCCAACCTCGGCCGGCTCTGCGCCAAGGGCGCGCAACTCGGCCCGACCATCGACACGACCGATCGTCTCAAACGGCCCCAACTCCGCCTCGGACGGCAGGACAACTTTCGCTCCGTCGATTGGCACACCGCCCTGTCCTACACCGCCGAGATCTTCACGAATATCCTGCACACGCATGGCCCCGACGCCATCGCCTTCTATGGCTCCGGTCAGCTCGATACCGAGACCGTCTACTTGATCGGCAAGTTGTTCAAGGGGTATCTCGGCTGCAACAACACCGACTCGAATAGCCGGCTGTGCATGGCCGCCGCCGTCGCGGGCTATCGCACCAGCCTCGGCAGCGATGGGCCGCCCACCTGCTACGACGATATCGACGACGCCGATGTGATGGTCATCATGGGCAGCAACATGGCGGAGGCCCATCCCGTCACCTTCGATCGCGTTCGCGCCAGCAAGAAGCTCCGGCCCCATCAGCAGGTTGTCGTCATCGATCCGCGCCGTACTGCCACGGCGGAAGCGGCCGACCTCTACCTGCCCGTCGCGCCCGGCGGTGATATTGCCCTGCTCAACGCCCTGGGCCGCATCCTGCTGCTGATGGGCGCTGTCGATGAGGGTTTCGTCAAAGACCATGCGCGCGGCTTCGACGAGTATCGCCAGTTCTTGCTGGCGCAGGATCTGGCCGAGTTGTGTCAGGTCGCCGGCGTCACTGAGGCGGACCTCTATCGGCTGGCGCGGTTGATCGGCAGCGCGAAGGGCTTTCTGAGCTTCTACTGCATGGGGCTGAATCAATCGACCGTCGGCATGTGGAAGAACAACGCCCTCATCAATCTGCACCTGCTCACCGGCCAGATCGGCAAGCCGGGCGCGGGACCGTTCTCGCTGACGGGACAGCCGAACGCCATGGGCGGACGCGAAGGCGGGCTGCTGGCGCATCAACTGCCCGGCTATCACACCGTTGAGGACGCCGCTCATCGCGAACAGGCCGAGAAGTACTGGAACAGGCCGGCAGGGTCCATCAATCCGAAGCCGGGACTGACCGCCGTCGAGATGTTCCGCGCGCTCGAAAAGGGGCAGCTCAAGGCCATCTGGATCGCGGCGACCAACCCGGCCGTCAGCCTGCCTGACTTGCATCAGGTGAAGCGCGGCTTCGCTCGCGCCCAGCTTGTCGTCGTCTCCGACGCCTATCATCCGACGGAGACGACGCGCCTCGCCGACGTCATCCTTCCCGCCGCTCAGTGGGGAGAGAAGGAGTGGACCAGCACCAACAGCGAGCGCATGGTCAGCTACAGCCCGAAGCTGTTCGAGCCGCCCGGCGAGGCGCTGCCCGATTGGGACATCCTCGCTCGCTTTGGCCGCACGCTCGGCTTGCGGGGCTTCGACTTCTCCTCGGCGGGACAGGTCTGGGACGAGTTCGCCGCCATGACGGCGGGACGGCCCTGCGACATGGCCGGCATGACCAGCGAACGATTGCGGCGGGAGACGAACCTGCAATGGCCCTGTCCGACGTGCGATCATCCCGGCAGCAAACGGCGCTACCTCGATCGCAAGTTCCCCACTCCCGATGGACGGGCGATCTTCCTGACGCGCGATCATCGTGAGCCGCGCGAGATTCCCGATCACGAGTTCCCCTTTGTGTTGACGACGGGGCGGCTCTATGCCCACTGGCACACGCTGACGCGCACGGCGAAGTCCGAGAAACTGGTGCGGAGCGAGCCGGGTCCGTTCGTCGAGGTCCATCCCGACGACGCAATTAAACTGGAGTTGGAAGAAGGTCAACTGGCGCAGATTTCGAGCCGGCGCGGCACCGTGCAACTCCCGGTGCGGCTCAACTCGGGCATGCGCCGCGGAATGGTGTTCGTCCCCTTTCACTGGGGCGATCTGTACGGCGAGGGCAACGCGGCCAACTATCTGACGATCAGCGCCATCGGCCGGGTCGCCAAGCAGCCGGAGTTGAAGTTCTGCGCCGTGAGTCTGGAGAAGGTCCCTCTTCTTCT
>JBBRIK010000702.1:0-4205 GCA_038221045.1 Gemmatales bacterium | reverse complement strand
CGTTCGCGGTCTGCTCCGCGCCCATCGCTTCCTCACCAAGGTCGCCAGCAACGGCAGCCTCGTGCTGTTCGTCGGCACCAAGCGCCAGGGAAAGGAAGCGATCGAACGCGAGGCGGCTCGCTGTGGCATGCCGTACGTCAGCGAGCGCTGGCTGGGCGGCACGCTCACCAACTACCGCACCATTCGCGATCGTCTCAAGCGGCTTCAGGAACTCGAAGCGCTGTGGATGCCCACGGGCGAGAACCCGGCCCGGCTCGACGTTCCCACCTACATGAAGGGCATGCTCAACGAGACCGGCAAACTCGATCCGTCGAAAGCGCCGCCGAACGCGGAGATTCGTCGCTACAGCAAGAAGATGATCTCCACCCTCAACCGCGAGTTGCAGAAGATTCAGCGCAACCTGTCGGGCATTCGCGAGATGAATCGCCTCCCCGACGCGATGGTTGTCGTCGATCCGCATCGCGAACACATCGCGGTGACGGAAGCGAAGCGGATGGGCGTCACCACGGTGTCGCTGATCGATACCGACAGCGATCCCGACGAGGTCGATCTGCCGATTCCCGGCAACGACGACAGCATTCGCTCCATCGAGTTGATGCTGGCCAAACTCGCCGACGCCATCCTCGAAGGCCGGGCCGCTCTGCCGGCGGATCAGCAGCACCTGGCTCGTCCGCGCCAGGCTGCTCCGCAGGGTGGCCAGCAAGGGAGCCAGCAGGCGCCCGTGAACCCGCAACCCGCGCCGGCGGTCGTAGAATGAAAGGCTCCTCGCGTGGAGCCGAGGTCACAAGGAAGCGAGTAAGGGATCAGACACCATGGCTGAGATTACCGCGGCGGCGGTCAAGGCGCTGCGCGACCGTACCACCCTGCCGATGATGGAATGCAAGGCCGCCCTCACCGAGTCGGGCGGCGACCTCGAGAAAGCCGTCGTCCTGCTGCGCTCGAAGTTCGCCAAGGCGGCCGACAAATTCGCCACCCGCGAGGCGGCCGAGGGACGTGTCGGGGCGTTCGTCGATCTGAACGCCCAGATCGGCGGACTCATCGAAATGCGCTGCGAAACGGCTCCTTCCGCCAAGAGCGATCTGTTCGTGAAACTGGCGGACGACCTGGCCCGTCAGGTCGCGCTCAAGGGAGCGAAGACGCCCGAGGAACTGCTTGCGCAGCCCCTCGCGGACGATGCGGCTCGCACGGTCGCGGAGCGCATCAACGACGTCTTCGGCGTCGTGCGCGAGAACATGAAGCCGGCCCGGATGAAGCAGTTCAAGGGGCTGACGGGTTCCTACGTTCATCACGACGGCTCGACCGGTGCGCTGGTCCTCGTCGAGGGAGCGAAGGCCGAGCCGCAGATGCTCCGCGACGTGTGCATGCACATCACCGCGACGCGGCCGGCCTATGCCCGCCGCGAGGACGTGCCGGCCGAGGTCATCACCCGCGAGACGGAAATCGCCAAGGCCCAGATTGCCGCCGATCCGAAGAACGTCGGCAAGAACGACCAGATCATGACCAAGATTGCCGAGGGCAAGCTCAAGACCTGGTACGCCGAGAACGTCCTGATCGATCAGAACTTCGTCAAGGACGAGACCAAGACCATTGGCGCTCTGCTTCAGTCGGCCGGTCTGAAGATCGTTTCCTTCGCCCGCTACAAGGTCGGCGAACTCAGTTGACTTCTCGTGCCGCTTGCGGCTTTGCAATTCTATCGCAAAGCCGCGAGCGGCTCATGGGCCAACTGAAGGCGGTTCGAGAAGTCAGCTTCGCGGGCCGCAAAATGACTGCCGTGAGAACATTTTCCTTGCAACTCGTTGAAACTCGCGATAGCTTCCATCAAGTCACTTGACGATCACCACCCTTTCTTGAAGGGTGATTCATGCTCAACTGGCGACAACTGGCACGGCAATCGAACGACGAACTTGCTTCGCTCGACATTGCGGAAGTCCACCTCGCTTGCGCGGCCGACCTCCCTGATTCGGAGAGGATTGATTGCGAGGGCTGCATTCGGAAGATTGACGAGTTATCTTGCTGGGTCGAGCGCTACACCAAGCATTGCCTGGAAAAACGTTCTCTTGTTGAAAAGGTTGAAAAGGGGCTCACCGAGAATCAGGACCGGATGAACTGTCTCACCACCGTACTCTGGAAGGGAGCGGGCATTCGCTATAACCCTGCGAAGATCGCGGCAGACGCTCCGTTGGATTTCGATGATGCCTTTATTCCTGCCGCTCTTTTCGGGCCGGGCGGCACCTGCGCAACACTGCCGATCCTCTACATAGCGATTGGTCGCCGTCTCGGCTACCCGCTCAAACTGGTGACGGCATGGGGACCGAAATCGCTCCATTTGTTCTGTCGCTGGGACGATCCCCACGGCGAACGATTCAACGTCGATGTCAATTTCACCGGAGTGTGCTTCCCCACGGACGCTTATCATCGCAGGCATGGGCAAGACCCAGACCGCGAGAAGGCGGGACTGTTCCTGAAGTCAAAGTCCCCCAGGGAGGAATTGGCATGCTTCCTCGTACAACGAGCTTTTTGCTGGCGGCAAGCGGGCAACTTGCGCGAGTGCGTCGAAGCCTTTGCGTGGGCCTCCAGTCTGTCCCCGGATAATGCGTACCTTCTCAATGGTTTCATTGAGTATTACGAGGCCTGGTTCGCGGAAGTAAAGGCAAGAGAACCACGCGGATTTCCCCAGGTGTTACTCGACATGTTTGAGCGGCGTTTTCCGGAAGGACTATCCCTTGAGTTTGAACAGAACATTATCTACTTGACGCTGCTCGAGATCCTTCTGAAAGACCAAAAAGCAAACATCCTCTGGTGGGAGCCGCTCCGGCGCGGTCAATGGTGGGTGGAAACGCCGCGGTCGGTTCAGATCGTTTCCTGGAGGGATCGGCTGGATTGGTCGTTTCAATATTCCGTGTGATGACAATCAGAACGAGGAAGATTCTCATGCTCGACACGAGCCTTGGTCGCTGGATGCAAGAAGATCCGAAGCTCTTCGAGGCCGGAGACTCGAATCTGAATCGCTTTGTCCACAACAACGCGACGAATTTCACGGATCCGAGCGGGCTAGACGAAAAAGAGGAACTGGAAAGAAAAAACCTACAGCGAATATTCGGTGTTCCGGCAGCGACAGATGCTCCGACAGTCGCGAAAATCTACTCGGAAAAGGATGCCCCCGTGGGGTTGAGTTTTGCCGACGGAGGCTTATGGAGAGCCGTTCGCGGGCAAATGAGTGGGAAGCCATTTGTCGATGATCTCGACAAACGGAAAAACGTCGCACGGGAAAACGCGGCTGCAAAAGCAATGATGGGATGGCGAGATCTGAAGGGACTCGATCTGCATATATATTACATCGGGAACAGTGCCCAAGGGCCAGAGATGTTTCTGAAGGACGCAGTCACCAAGGGGTCGGGCAGCGTAAACATTTTTTTCGGACATGGAAGTGGAGACATGCGGTTTGAAGTCGGTGCTGCCTTGCAAAAAGTCCCCCCGGCCGGGAAGGCAGCCGCTCCGTTGTTTGGCCTGGCATGTTGCTATGCAAAATATTACAACGACAAAGTCCCCGAGAAATCCCGGATTCCCAACGTGCCGACAAACGCCAAAGAGATTATGGTTGGGGACGGCCTCGTGGAGAATACTCCGATGTTAGAAGCGGTGGACAAGATTATCCGCGACCGGCTGAAGAATAAAGAGAAATTACAGGTGAACATCTACTTCGGCGAAATGTCGATGAACGGCTTCTCGCTGGATCCGAAGACGGGCCAATTCAAGGAATGGGATCCTCACCCCAATCGATTCAGAGAATGGAAATGGGCGGATTGAAATGACGGAGAGAACCTTTCCAGCAAAGTGCCGACTTGTTTTTCTGATACCCTACAGGCTCCACCTTTGAAAAGACGTGGGCATGCGTAATTATATGTTCGCGTTTTTCTTGACTGCTGGGGGCGTCCTTCTCTGTCCAGCCGATCTCCCTTCATTCCCAGCAGAATTGCAGGAAACTGCCACGCTAAAAGGGCATACGCATTGGGTGTTCTGCGTTGCTTTTAGCCCGGATGGGAAGCTCCTCGCGTCTGGAGGTCGGGACAACATCGTCAAGCTGTGGGATGTTGCGACGAGGCAAGTGAAAACCAACCTCGTCGGGCATACAGGTTCGATTGGTTCACTTGCCTTCACCCCGGATGGGTCCGTTCTGGCATCTGGAAGCGGCGATCGAACCATCA
>JBBRIK010000701.1:0-4208 GCA_038221045.1 Gemmatales bacterium | reverse complement strand
CATCGGCGCAAGCGTGGCGCTGGGAGGCCGCTCCGTCGTTTGCCTGACCGGTGACGGCAGTCTCCAGATGAACATTCAGGAGTTGGCTACTGTGATTCGTCATCGGCTGCCGATCAAGATTTTCGTCCTTAATAATCATGGATACAGCATGATCCAGCAGACGCAGGATCAATGGCTCGGATCGAGGTATCTGGCCTCAAGTAAAGAGGGCGGGCTCGCGGACCCCGATTACGCGGCGGTGGCCCGCGCCTATGGGTTCCCCACTATCTCCTTGAACGCTAACAAGGAACTACCGACCGCAATCGATTACATGATGCGGACCGAGGGTCCGGTCTTCTGCAACGTCGAGATTCGCCCGGAGCATCGTGTTAGTCCTCAAGTCAAGTTCGGCCGCGCGAACGAAGACTCGGAACCGCTCCTGCCGCGTGAGGAGTTTCTGGAGAACATGATCGTCACCCCGATGGAGGAATCCCTTCCGGTTCCTCATGCGCCGTCGTCTCCCCTCGTTCCCCATCACCACGAAATACGCAGTTGAAGCGAAATCCAGGTGGGCGGGGAGACGATCGCGAGGAGGCTGCAAAAGTCCTAATGGCATGCCCTCAACCTGGATGGCGACCCACAGGCGATTTGGCGCCTCTGCATCGACTGGGCGAATAGAGGCTCCCCTGTTCAAAGGAACAGAAGAACAGGGCAAAGTTCCCCCTATCCTGTAGAAACCGTGGTGCATCCGGATGTTCCGGTGGTACTCTCATTGAGGCCCCCAAACGTCGAGGTCGGATTATGACTACGACCACACCGAACGGGCCGCCCGCATCCGGATCGCTGCCTCTTCACCTCTGTAATGAGGTGAATCTGATGGACCGCTATCCGCGGTCGAAACGCCCCATCGACGAGCGTGCCTCTCTGGTGAAGGACGAACACCGTCGCGTTGCCCGCGAGTTCGGAAAGGATTTCTTCGACGGCGACCGTCTCTTCGGCTACGGCGGTTACAATTACCACCCGCGCTTCTGGCAAGAAACAGTTCGCCGTTTTCGCGATTACTACCGCCTCCCTGACCATGCTTCCATTCTCGACGTCGGCAGCGGCAAGGGCTTCATGCTCCACGACTTTCAGGAACTGATGCCGCTCGCTCAACTCGCCGGCATCGATATCTCGCAGTACGCCTTTGAGAATGCCCTGCCATCCGTGAAACCTTTCCTTCAGGTCGGATGCGCATCTGTTCTGCCCTACCCCGATCATTCCTTCGATCTCGTTCTCTCCATCAACACGATCCACAATCTTCCGCTCGACCTCTGCAAGCAGTCCCTGCGCGAGATTCAGCGCGTCAGTCGCGGCCATGCCTTCATCATGGTCGATGCCTGGCGCACCGAAGAGGAACACCAGCGTCTCCTCAAGTGGATCCTCACCGCTCAGACCTATATGCATGTGGACGATTGGAAGCGCTTGTTTTCCGAGGTCGCCTATACCGGCGACTACTACTGGTTCATCCCGGAGTGACCCATGCGCACTGATGCGGCCGTCCTGTTCGAGGTGAACCAACCCCTCTGTCTGTTGTCCCTCGACCTGCCCGACCTGAAGCCCGGACAGGTGCTGGTCGAGGTTGCCTACAGCGGCGTCTGCCACAGCCAGTTGCACGAAGTCCGCGGCCGGCGTGGACCCGATCGCTTTTTGCCGCATACCCTTGGCCATGAGGGTTCCGGGACCGTCCTCGCCATCGGTTCCGGCGTGACGAAAGTAACTGCGGGCGACCGGGTCGTTCTTACCTGGATCAAGGGCGAGGGAGCGGACGTTCCCTCCACGACCTATGGAGGCGGTCCCGGCCGCGTCAACTCCGGCGCGATCAGCACCTTCATGCGGCACACGATCACCTGTGAAAACCGGCTCGTGGTGCTGCCGTCCGACATGCCGCTTCGCGAAGCGGGCTGCTCGACTGCGCCATTCCGACCGGGGCCGGCGTCGTCCTCAATAGCGCCGCCGCCCAACCCGGAAGCAGTTTCGCCATTTTCGGCGCGGGCGGAATCGGGCTCAGCGCCGTCCTCGCGGCCCAGTTGCTGAACGCCTCGCCGCTCATTGTCATCGACGTCGTCGAGCAGAAATTGCAAGACGCGCGCCGTCTCGGCGCCACCCACACCATCAACGCCCGCGAGCGAGAGCCGTTGGCCGCCATCCTGGAGCTGACCGGCAACCGGGGCGTCGATTATGCCGTGGAGGCGGTGGGACGGCGCGAGACGATGGAGACAGCTTTCCGCTGCGTCCGCGACCAGGGCGGCCTTTGCGTCCTCGCGGGCAACCTGCCCCAAGGGGAGCAAATCTCCATCAACCCGTTCGACCTCATTCGCGGCAAGCGGATCGCCGGCACCTGGGGGGGTGAGACCGTGCCGGACCGCGACATTCCGCGTTACGCCCGCTGGTTCCAGGAGGGCAAGCTGCCTCTGGGAGCGCTTCTCTCGCGGGATTACCGCCTCGAAGAGGTGAATGAGGCTCTGGACGATCTGGAAGGCGGCCGCGTGGCGCGGGCCCTGCTCAAGTTGTCAGCCTGATTTTCCAATGAGGGGGTCCCATGCTCGCTCGGTTGCAACGGATGGCAACGAAGGTTCGGCAAAAGGGCCTGGCTGGCGGCTTCCTCTCCGTGGCCCGCCGTCTTCGGCACTACTTCCTGGTCGCGCGTATCCGCCTCGCCTCGGCCGGGCGGACGATCCGCAAGACGCTCGGTCAGGCAAGAAGAAGGGCAGCCGCGACGGGATTTGCCCTTGCCGTGTTGATGTGCCGGGCCTTGCGCATTCGCTTCCTCGTCAATCCGGTTTTTCCTGTCTCGTTCTCGCGCCTGGGCCATCTCGCCGCCGAACCGGACTGCTTCATCAAGGAAGGCTTGCTCGGGCTTCGTCCTCGCTATCGTGGGGTCATCCTGTTTCCGCGCGATCGTGTCGCCAACCGCTGTCTGCTCGATTACTGGCGACAATACCTCTGGGTCTTCACCCTGACCTTGCCGGAAATCCTCAACGGGCCGCTCGGCAACGCTCGCTTCTCGCACTGTATCGACCTCGCTCGCGTCCGTATGGAGGACAACGCGACGGAGGACATTCGCGATCTGGCTCTGGAGATGCTCGACGAACTTGACGGGACCATTTCGGAAACCGAGGAAGATACGCGCCTCGAAGCGGCGTACCGCGCCCTTCTTCGACCTGGACACTACACGTTCGGAGCCATCTCGCGATTTGGCAGGGTGTTCCTTCGCAAGCATCGATGGTTGCTGGACGTCTCCAGCGGATGTGCGACCCGGCGACAAGAAGATGCACCGCTCTGTGGGACGACCCAGTGTCCCTGTCTCCGAGATACTACCTGGGCGACCCAGCAGTTGCGAAATGCCTCTTGATGCTCGCTCCCCGTCAGTTTGCGGAGAGGAAGCCTTTCTCCCGAAGCAGCGATTCCAGCCAGGCGATTTGCTCGGCGGTCAATGGCGGCTCTGGAATGGGACTCCGATCGGGAAGTTCGGCGTTCTCCCGCACTCAGGAGGCTTGACCGAGGCGGCTGTGCGGCGCACTCGTCTCCTGCTGGAGGTAGCGTGCTTCCTGCTCGTGGATATAGTCGCGCGTCAGAGGGACGGCGTCGCGCTGGCGAGCCAACTGCATGTGGAAGACCATGCCGGAGCCGTGCTGGAATACCATCTCGACGGCGATCAGGTAGAACTCCCACATGCGGCAGAAACGTTCGTCGTACAGCGCCGCCACCCTGGCCCGGTTGGCCTCGAAGCGCCGCCGCCACTCGCGGATCGTGCGGGCGTAGTGCAACCGCAGCACCTCGACGTCCGTCACCCACAACCCTTGCTCCTGGGTCGCGGTGAACACCTCCGACAGGGCCGGCGTGTAGGCACCCGGGAAGATATACTTGCGCAGCCACGGGCCGGCCGTACTCGGCGGACTCCGCTTGCCGATGGCGTGGACCAGCGCCAACCCGTCTGGCGTCAGGAGGTCGCGGACCTTGGCGAAGAACTCGTTGAAGTGGCCCACCCCGACGTGCTCGAACATACCGACCGAGACGACGCGGTCGAATCGCTCCTTCACCTCTCGGTAGTCCTGCAACCGGAAGTGGACCTTTCCCTCCAGTCCGAGGGCGCGGGCGCGCTCGCAGGACACCTTGTACTGCTCCTCCGACAGCGTCACCCCCGTCACCTCGACGTTGGCGACGGAGGCGAGGTACAGGGCGAGGCC
>JBBRIK010000700.1:0-4209 GCA_038221045.1 Gemmatales bacterium | reverse complement strand
ACACGGGACTTCAACCGTCGCGGTCGGTTTCACCACAGCACACCGCCGCCAGCGGGTCGCCGTCAGGAACTTGGGCAACTCCGATTTCGGCAGACCCTTCGGCATCAGGAGCCAGCCGTGATCGGTGACGACCCGAACTTCCTTCCACCCGGCCTCCAGCAGTGACTCGACCCGCTGCACAAGGCTTGTCAGCAGCTCCGGGATGCGGCGGGCCAGGCCACATCCCTCCTCATGGCCCGTCTTGTCGAGGTTACCGAACTCCGTCCATGCCCGCCCGCCCGGATCGCCGGTGTCGTGGCCGGCGAGGTACTGCACGCCGTCGTCGGCCAGCAGCTTGCGGAAGCGATCCGATGTCAGCTCTTTACCATTGTGGGCGACGCTGGGCCGGAACTCCTCCCCGGCGGACGTCCCCTTGATTTGCCCTGCCACCGGCGACACGGCTGGCTTGGCGGTCGGGGTGACGGAAGGGAGGGCGACGAAGTGGTAGCTGGCCTGGACCTCACCGGCGCGACCGGCGAGCATCGCAAGGAACTTCTGGCCCACGTCGTAGCGCAGGCCGTCCGCGAACAGCACACAAACCCCGGCCGGCACGGGAGCGAGCCGCGGCTTCTCTCGACCGGGCAGCGGAGTCTCACCCGCCCGCTTCTGGAACAGCTCGGCGGCGTCACGCAGCCAGGGCTTGTAGACGTGGGCAATCGCCGTGCTCACCGCCTCCTGATCGGCGGGGCGGGTGACAGCGGCGAGCGCATCGAGGACGGCCGCATCGGCCCTCCAGCCCCATTCGGTGTACGCCTTCGCCATTTCAGCCAGCGTTGCGCCTGCCAGCGGCGGGGTGGTCCCAATCGCCAGCGTGGACAGGTGCTGAATGGCCGAGGCCAGCGGTGAATGATTCAACCTTGCCCAGACCCATTCGCGGCGGTGGCCGTGTTTCTGCTCCAGTTCGATCAAGGTGAGGCGAGCCGTATCTACCGGCGCGGACGACAGCTCCACCAGTTCCTTGCGCAGTTCGGCTTCCTCGGCTTCATTGTCCTGCGGCCAGAACTCCTCAACGGAGACGAACAGTGATTTCCCACCCTTCGCCTGCGGCTTGGCCTTCCTGAGCAGGGCCTCCAGTCCGGGGTAGCGGGCCGGGGCAATGGCGAAGCGCTTCCAGGCGGTTGACCACACGGACTTCGGCTGCACCCCCAGCTTCTCGGCCCCGACCAGCTCGCCGTCGCGGGCCGGGTCAAAGCCGTAGTCAGTGAGACACCGGCTGCAGAGCGTCTCCCACCGGCCCGGCTCCCAGCGCCCTTTCGTCTCCTTCGGGTGCGACATCCAGGAGAGCAGATCGTCCACCAGGTCGTCGCTCACCAGCGAGTCGAAGTAGCTGCCGTTGAGTTCCCCGGCTGCCGACTTCGCCTGCAGGTCGGCGAGCGGCGCATCGGCCAGCTTCTCCAGCGCTCGCCGCAAGGAGGTCGCCGTGGCCTGATCTTTGGCCAGCGTCAGTTGCAGCCCGCCCTTTTCGGCCTGGAGGTAAGCGGAGATGGTCCAGTCCTTCGCGTTGACCTGCGACCAGATGACGCCGCGGTACTGCAGCTCGACCAGCGGCCTTAACTCTTGCGGGCAATCCTCTGTCGCGCGCAATGTCGCTCGGCTGACTCCGGGCAGGTAGATGATCGGCACGGTCCCGGTCGGAAATGAGACAGCGGCAATCTTCTCGGCCAGCACGCAGCGGAGCCAAATCGCGGGGCCGGAGCGGTGAGCAACATCGTAAGTGCCAAGGGTCAGGAAGTGTGGCAATGCGGCGCGGAGGGGGGAAACGAGCTTCTCCCATTCACGCTTCTCATCGGGCCATAAGACGGCGGCGGGCGGCACAATGTCGTCCCGGTTGTATTCCGCCGCCTTTTGCAGCGCTTGTAGCAGCGAGTCGAAGATGGTCACGGGTTGGGTCATTTCCGCATTATCCTTAACCAACGTGTCCAATCAACGGGGCCAGCCTGTCCCGGACTTCCTGCAGATAGGCAGCCAGGCCATTACCACCGCTCCGCCCCCGTAGGCGGTCTAACGGGGTGCTGGTCCAGCAGTGTCGTTCCCGGTCCCGGCTGTCTCCGGACAATTGCCGCAGGACACGCTTCGGGCTGCGGGGAGCCTGGTCGTTCTTGCTCGCCGTTAATTCGTGACTCCGCTCACAAGGGTTGAACCCGAGCGTTGTCCGTTCGCCGTCGAGTCGAGCCTGCTCTCGGTCGTCCTGGGGGTCGAAGCCGCTGATGACCCAGGACTCCCGTTCCACGACGGCCAGCCCGACAACGATCACTGTCCCGCTATGGTCCTGGTTTCGGCCCTGATCCAGACCGATCCGACGCTCCTGCTGGTCGTCCTGGTCGCGGATCAGCAGTATGGCTTTCAGGTCGGGGATGGTCGCGAGAAGGTACAGGATCGCCCGACGAGCGGCTGCCGCATCCGCTTCACCCGGCTGTCCGTCGAAGTGCCCGTGTGCACGAATGCCCCCCTCGCGTGCCAACTCTGGAAGGGCTTTCCACGTCAGCCGGCGCTCCACCGGGACTATGTCGATCCACTTTCGCTGATAGATAATCAGGTCTTCGTCCAGCCAGTCAACCGCCTCGATCAGCACTCGGTCAGCCAACTCGGTCGCGATGTGGAAGTCGGCCTCCGCTTCGTGAACGACGGCGAAGCATTGCGTCATGTGGGGACCTCCTTCTCGACCAGCCACTTCTCCCCGAACAGGCTCCACATCTCGCCCGGCGTCATCTCATCCTTCCACTTCGGGTACTTCGGATGGCTCGTAAGGGCTGCACACACCGTCGCTCCGTCATCCCCGAGGAAGGTCATGCGCACCTCGTTCGTTCCCATGCAGTCAAGCATGTAGGGCGAGTGGGTGGTGGCGACGATCTGAAGGTCCGGGTTTGTCGCCAGCAAGCCCCGCAGTAACTCGATCAACTCCTTCTGTGCCTTCGGGTGCAGTCCTCGATCCAGGTCATCGAGGAGGACGAGACTCGGACGGCCCGAAGCGTGGAGAGCGGCCAGCAGGCCCAGGACGAGGAGCGTTCCCTCGCTCACTTGATTCGCAGGCAGCGAGTCGGCTCCGATGGTATCAAACAGCAGGGCGGTGAACTGGTGCATGGTCGCCGTTTTCGTGTGCCGGAGTCGGCGGATGGTGGGGATGATCCGCCGGAGATTCGCCTGCAACTCCTGCCACGAATCCGGATCGTTGAGGGCCATGCTTGCGAGCGCCGAATGAAGGCCGGATCCATCCGGTGCCATGATGGTGGGATCGGGACTGGAGGTATTCGAGTGTATGAGTTTGGAAGCCTCCAGCCGGAGTAGAACCGAAAGCGGTAGCGGCACCGTTCCGGACTGCGCTGCCTTCCACCTCTTCCAGTCCGAAGCATCGAAGCTGGAGGCAACTCCCCGCCCCTCCCCGCCCCACTGTACGTGTGTAGTGTGCTTACGAATGGGTGCTGACGAAGGTGTTTGCGAGCGATACCCATACGCTTTCCCGTTAACTACCCCGGCCAACTCAACCTGCCCGATAACTCCCTGGCTCACAGACTGCGTGAGTTCGACCTCAACCTGTTGGGGGTGATCGATATGGAAAAATCGGCAAAGCAGCTCCAACGCCTGAAGCACGCTCGACTTCCCGGAAGCGTTCGGACCAACGAAGACGGTGAACCGCTCCAGGTCGATCAATACGTCTCGAAGGCACTTGAAATTGCGAATCAGTACCTTGCTTATCATGGCTTGGCCCCATTGACCTTTCGCTTACCTTGGGCCGCTTGTTTCTCGGCGTTGGTCAGGTGGACATCGTTGACGCGATTGCGCGCGAAGGTCTTGCCGTTCCAGAACCAGGGATAGTCGTCCTTGTCCCGCTCCGGCTCCTTACCGCGATCCTTGCTCCACTTGATGTTCGGCGTCTTGCGGAGGATGTCGGCCTCGACAAAGGGGCGGATATTCATGCGCACGCCATCATTCAGGTCCGGGTGCCAGCCGATTGCCTGTTCGTGGAGCGGCTTCCAGCGCACGAAGATGTCGCAGGGCGGCTCGCCTGCCAGGATCAACTTCAGCTTCTCCTGCAACTGCTGGGAGGCGGCGAGGCGCAGGTCCGCCCCTACCTTGTCGGACTTTTGTTGGGCGGTGATCCAGTCGCCTAGGCCTGAAAAAAGCGATGAACTCGGCACCCAAAAGGTCGGAATTCTGAAAAAACTCGAAAAC
>JBBRIK010000699.1:0-4214 GCA_038221045.1 Gemmatales bacterium | reverse complement strand
TCGTCTGGGGCAAGGGCAAGCTCTGGCAGCACAACCTGATACTGCTTGCGCCGCACGACTCCGAGCGCGAGAAGGCGTGGAAGAAGGGACGGGCAACGCTGTCGGGAGGAAAGTACCTCGTTCGGGTCTACGTTGACCGGGAGGGCCGCCTCGGCGACGACCGGAAGTCGGCGCTGGGAGCGGACGACTATGTCGGCCAGGCCGAGGTGACGTCGCGCTGGCCGGCCGGTTATGGGAGCATGACCACCATTGATGCGAGCCGTAGCGTCAAGCGATGACGGAGTTCCACTTCTCCCATCGTGGGTTGAAGAAGAACTCACCCAGGATGAACGAAGCCAGGTTGGCGACGGTGATGGCCGCCAGGTCGCGGTACATCGAAGGCGTGTTGACGAGTTCGCGCTTGCCGAACGCCATCCAGAACAGGGCGCACTCCGCAGCGGGAGCGAATATCTCGGCAACGGTAAGGTAGAGCCAGCGCTGGTGTTCCACGTCGAACAGGAGGGGCATCACCAGGACGACGATGGGATAGGTGCAGGCCGTCAGCCAGACGCCGCAGAAGAGACGCACGCCCCACGAGTGCCGGCTGGACAGCCCCACGAGCAGCACCAACGTCTCGACGGAGATCGTGAACAGGTAGCCCCAGGGCAGGAACGCCCAGAGTTGTTCGGGAGACATAGCACTCTCTCGTTTACGTTTCGCCCTCTTGTTCACGTTTCGCGCGAAGATCGCGAAACGTAAACAAGCAGGGGGTGGTCATCCCGCTGCCCACTTCTCGCAGTTCTCCAGTTCGATGCGACGGCCCACGAACTGATTCCAATCGCTCCGCGCCAGGTCCGCATATCCCAGCGCGAACGCCAGCACACGCTGACAAAACGCATCGATATCGTTCAGCTCCGCCAGCGGATTGGTCACCCCGACCGCTCGCGATGCGGCCCGCGCATGAGTGCGGGCCAATAGCGCCGCCTGGGCGCGAGCCACGCTTTGCACATCGGCCTCGGTCTTGAGCGTCTTGACCTCGATGCGGGCGTCGCGCGGCCCCAGCTCGCGCACCTGGAACGACATTTCGCCATCGATCGCGTAGCCCAGCCGGCGATTGCTGACCGCCTGCGAGGCACGCTGCTCGGCGATCACCTGCTCGGCTCGCTTCAGCCAGGCGGCCGGCTCCGTCTGACGCTGGCGATAGAGATCGTAGGCCGAGGGGCGAGACTCCTTGAACTCCAGCAAGAGATTCTGCCCCTCACGAGTGCCCTTGCCGTTGATGAGTACGACATAGCGATAGCGTCCCATGCTGCCGATGCCCGATACGCGTCCGCAGGCGTCCTCGGCCGCGTAGAACTCGCTTGCGGACGGCTCCGGCATGCGCTTGCGGTAGTCCTCCAGCAGACGCAGGGCCTGCGCTCGCTCCGCATCGGGAAGATTGTAGTAGTGCAGCGAGCGCGTCAGGGTGCGGTGGCCGTCCTTCAGCGGCGCCAACTTGTTGATGAAGGCCGGACGCTTGATGGCCGCCGACTCCTTCAGCAGGGCGTGAACGGGAGGATAAGACGCGGTGGTGCTCTCGGTCAGATCGAGGTCGAGATCGCGGCCCTTCTTGAGAAGCCGGGCAACGGTCTGAGTGTACGTCTCCAGAAAGGCCAGCACGACCGGCACGGCGGCGGACAGATTGGCGCCGCGTTCCTGGGCCGCGAGGACCAGGCTGGTCGCCTGGCGAAAGACGTCGAAATCGAAACGGCCGCGCGTGGTCTCGTCGAAATCGTTGATGTCGTAGTGAAGGGCGTCGTCGTCGCCCTTGTAGGTGCCGTAGTTCTCGGAGTGAATGTCGCCGACGAGGTCCATCTCGATTTCGCTGCCGGGACGAAGGGCGGGCGAGGCGAAGACGTGTTCGAGCATGTCGCGCGCGAACAGATGAAAGGTGCCGCGAAAGAAGGTGAAGGGACTGGCTGCCATGCGTCCGATCTTGAGGCGCAGCAACTCGGCATTGCGGCGGGCGAAGGGACGATTGAACTCCTGGAACTCGACGACGGGATCGCGCATGGTGAACCTCCTGGCATGGGCGGTAGTCACTCTCTATGTTATCAACGCGCTCGCCTTTCCCTGGCTCGCTTTTCGAGGGGATCGATGATTCGTCGCCTGAGTCCTCTCCTGCTGCTCCTGAGTCTCTCCGCTCCGGCTTTCGCGGAAGACACGCTGGCGCGCATCAAGCGCGAGGGCGTCCTGCGCTGGGGGGCCGATCCCAATGGCGGAGCGCCCTTCGTTTTTCACAATCCGCGCAATACTGAGGAGACGATCGGCTTCGAGGTTGAGATCATGGAGCGGATCGCCCAGCGCATGGGGGTGAAACTGCAACTGATGCCCGGCGAATGGGCCGCCCTGCCCGATGCACTGAAGGCTGGCCGAGTGGACGTGTTCCTCAATGGGTACGAAATCCTCCCCGAACGCGCCGAGGAATTCCTTCTCAGCACTCCTTACTTCGGGTATCGCCAGCAGCTTACGGTCCGGGCGGCGGACCGCGATCAGAACCTCAGTTTGAAGTACCTTCGCGGCGAGAAGATCGCCGTCCTCCAAGAATCTGCCGCCGTGCGGGTGCTGAAAGACGCCGGCTGGGACGACGACGACATCAAACAGTACGACGATTCCTTGACCCCCTATCGCGAACTGAAGTTGGGCCGCGTCAGGGCAGTTCTGGCCGAGTCGATCATCGCCTTCTACTACGCCGGCAAGGACGAAGAACTGGACAACCTACCGCACACGTTTGCCGCTGGCCGCTATGCCGCCGCATTGCGCAAGGGAGACCGCGCGCTTACGGACGAGGTCAATCGCCATCTCAAGGAGATGATGCGCAACGGCGAACTGGGGCAGATTTATCAGAAGTGGCGCATGTGGACGCCCGCCCTGGAAGACCTTGGCATCGTTCGCGGCGACCTCGTCGAAGCGAGTGACCTGGCGCAGTACGATCCTTTTCGGGCCGAGGGCATAGGCTGGACTGTGTGGTGGCAGCTCATCAAGGCCAGCAGGTATACCCTCGCCCTGACGGTCCTGAGCATGCCGTTGGCCCTCGCGTTCGGTTTGCTCTTGGCCCTGATGGGTCGATCGACGAACCCCCTGTGGCGCTGGCCGGCGCGCGTCTATATTCAGATCATTCGCGGTACGCCTCTATTGGTGCAGGTGTTCCTCATTTACTACACGTTGCCGCAGTTGGGGGAATCTCTGGGGCTGGGCGGCCTGCTGACTTTCAACAACTTCTGGGTCGGCGTCATCTGCCTGGCGGCGAACTATGCGGCCTATGAGGCCGAGATTCACCGGGCCGGCATCGACGCCGTGCCAAAGGGACAGACGCAGGCTGCTTTGTCGCTGGGGATGAGTGAACGGCAGGCGTTCTTCTCCATCGTCCTGCCGCAGAGCTTTCGCATCATCCTGCCGCCGGTCCTCAACGATCTCATCGCCATGCTTAAGGATAGCTGCATTGTCTATGTGATCGGCGTGCCGGAGTTGCTGACGGTAGCGCTAGGCATCGGCAAGTCGCGCGTGGCGGTGCCGCAGTTGCTCGTTATGGCAGCGGTGATCTATCTGGTGCTATCACTGGCGGCGGACTGGCTCGGGAAGTGGCTCGAACGACGCTTGCGACAACGAGGTTTCAACGTCGCCGGACAGCCGGCGCATCATTGATCGAGTTGCTGGTGGTGTTGCGGAAGATCGCTACGCCGCAAGCGGCAAGAGAGTCCGTCATGAATGGTGACGAAATCATCCTCGAAGTGCAGGGTCTCAAGAAGCGCTATGGCGACCGGGAGGTTCTGCGCGGCGTCGATCTGAAGGTGACGCGAGCCGACGTCTTCGCGATCATCGGGCCGAACGGCTGCGGCAAATCGACGCTCCTGCGCTGTCTCAATCTGCTGGAGCCGTACCAGGAAGGGCGCGTGCTGCTGCGCGGCGAGGTGGCGAGTGTCGGCCGGCCGGACAACCATCGGAGCAACGGCGAGGAGCAGCGTCAGGCCCGGCTGCTGCGCCAGAAGGTCGGCATGGTCTTTCAGCAGTTCAACCTGTTTCCGCATCTGAGCGTCATTCAGAACGTGATGATCGGCCCGCGCAAGGTGCTGCGGAGGGCGAACGAGGAAGCGGCAGCCATTGCCGAAACCATGCTGCGCAAGGTCGGTCTGTGGGAGAAAGCATTCGACGATCCGGCTTCCCTCTCGGGCGGACAGCAGCAGCGCGTCGCCATC
>JBBRIK010000698.1:0-4216 GCA_038221045.1 Gemmatales bacterium | reverse complement strand
AGTAGTCCTGATCGTAAACGACGTGTTTCACGAGATCACTGAATTCTAAGCCGCCGGCTGACGGCGAGGTGACGCCAGTGGACAAACTCAACCAGTACGCGATCGGCAAGATTCTCGGGAGCAAGATGACCCCCGTGAAGCGGGCGCGGTTCGGCAACTTCGGCCTGCTCGAAACAACCGCCGAAGCCTTGCGGGCTGGCGAAGCGTCCGGCCCATCGGCTGCGGTCGCGCACTTCTCGTACGATGAAGATCGCCTGGTGGTGCGGGCCTTCGAGGATGTCAGACAAGGAGCCGCTACAGACGCAATCCTGTGGGATCGTTCCCTGGCCCGAGCCTTCGCCCAGCAGTGCTGTCAAGTGGGATTGGAGGCTACTGAAGCGTTTCTGAATCGCCGGCTGATTAACATCCGGAAGAACATCCGCCGGTATGAAAAGCATGGGATCTTCATTGCTCCCGCGACGAAGTGCGTTACCCACCCGAGTATCGTCCCGCAGTTCGCACACGTCATCGAGTTTGCCTTGGTCCGGCTGCGCTATCGGTACGGCGCCTCGATCGATGACATTCTCCTGGACCCGGAACTGGGGGAGAAATTCGAGCACTTGGCTTCCGAGCTTGCCCCCGAACTCCAGGACATGGACCTTCGTCTCGGGGCCCTCTACATCCGGAAAACCCGTCAGGTTGAGAAAAAAGACCTCCCAAGAATGGAGGGGCTCAACGTGGAAGTCATCGAGAAGGCATGGAGCAAGCCGGTGAGTTTGGCGGCCGTGAACACCGCCGGCAACGGGACACAAGGGGAGCGACATAGCGAACCTCATGCGAGCGAGCATTGAAGCGATGTATGATTCGCCCAACGTGGAGCGGTTGATCGAGTTGCAGGAGCGCTTGGAGGACTTGGAACAGGAGTACCTTGCAGACGCTGACCCAGCGCGATTCGGGCATCTCCGCGACGACAGGTATGCCAGGTATCAGGCCGCAAGGGCGGCGAGGCGTGGACGTGAACCATCAATCAACGAAACGGAGGTGTGAGATGAAGGACTTGCGGAACCAACGGTGCTGGTGCGTGTGGGACGGCAATCGAAAGGAATACATCGGCCCGAACGGCGCGCCCGCGCTCGCCGACAACGTGGATACGCTCACCGACTACGCGGAGGCGATGGAGACCTTGTACCGGCTCGCGGACGGGCAGTGGCCTGCGGCATCTGGTGCGGTTCACCTATCCAGCCGGATGCCGCAAGATGAGCAAACCCGATACGGTTCGGTAACGAACAGGCCGATAATGCAGAGTGGAAAGCAGAAAATCAGCAGCACGATGAAGAGAATCCAACCTGTCTGTGAAATCTGGGACACCGTTCTCGGCGGATCAGAGGTTTGACAGAACGGGCAGCGGAATCCGATCTGCTCGCGTTGCCGCCTGGAGCGGGACGGCTCGTCGTCTTCATCGTCGCGATACGTTGCCCTTCGCTCCGGGGCTGGAGCGGGTGCTAAGTCCGGTAGGGCCTGCGCTGCCGCCGATGCCAAGACTGGAACCTGGGGGATGACGAACTGCTCATGGCAGACAGGGCAGGCGACAACACGCCCAATCAGTTCCGGCGGACAACTGATCTCGGAACGACAGCGCGGACAGTACGTCGCCGCTGGTGGGACCGGGACCACGGACGCCATTGGGGCGTCAACGCGCTGGGCGACGGGCGGGGCTGATGCGGTTGGCACGGGCGATGGCATGGTGCCGAACGGCAACAGCGGCGAGCCAGGCATGATGTCCTCGATTCTTCCGAGAACGGTCTTGTTCAGCATTGGCGGCGGCTTCGGCGGTTCGGGAATCTGGACCCGCTGGCCACACTTCGGACAGGGGCCTTTCCCGCCAGCCTTGTCGTCGGGTGCCGAGATTGTCGTGTTGCAGGTCGGGCAAGCAAAGCGGATCATCGGCGCGTCTCCGCATGGCGTCGGGCCGTCGTGGAAGTGAATGTGCGGGATAGCCTACCTCACCGGGGGACGATCCGCAAGGATGGAAGGCGGATTGCCTGGCCGTTCTGGGGTTCTCCATGCCGTACGATCTGTGCGCTCTGTACGCTGTTCGGGCAGAGGACTTTCCCGACTGCTACTCGTATTAGTGCTGCGCCATGTCATGAACAGCGGCCATAGGAGCGGGATGAGGCGGTTGATGGCACCTACCGATTGAAGTTTGAACGGCTGCCGCTGCTGTGTGAGACGGTCTTGGCACGAGCGCCGTCAACCGAACAGCAACTCCAGTATCTGCCCGTACTGCCACTCCGCCTGTGTAAGTTGGTATAGCCACATCGCCATCAGTACGCCCCCTTCGTCGAACGCCCCCGTTGAGCTGCTGGCCGCGCCTGCCTGCGCAAGCTCCCGCGCTTGGCCGGTTAGGAGAAGACAGAAACCCACGCTCACGCATGGTTTCGGATTGTTACGGGCCTGGACTGGCCCGTTCATGGCTCTGGTCAAAGTCTCCGGGGTCAAGAAGGAAGGCGCGGCATCGGCACGCTGCCGACGCTCGGTATTGGCGATGCTACTCGACGAGAGAGGGTGCGCCAAGTATGAACCTGCTCGCTCCGCTCCATTGACCGCGAGCCTGGTCAGGGGTGGGGACTGGCGTTCGCGGAGCGGGCGGGTACTTGCCATCCTGCCGCATCCGCGAACCGGATGAACGCCGGGGCAAGGGCACAACCGATCCGGGCGCTTTCTTCTTGCACGCTCGCGTCACTCCCCTGATAATTCCCTGACCGGGAATCTCGGCCTCATGAGGCCGGCCCCCGTCCGCCGTCGCCGCCGAGGCACACTCCTTGGGGTGCGGGCGGGCGCGCCCCGCCAGGAGTATTGCCTGTGGACCATGTCCTCGAAGTCTTCCGCGAGTATGGCTTCCTCTTCACCATCCTCGGCGGCATCGTGGCCGCCTTGGGGCTTGCGTTCTCCATCTACAAGGCCAGCCACGACAAGCAAGTACGCTTCCTGAACGGTCGCATCCACGAACTGGAACACGAACTGAAAGACGCGAAAGATGCCGGCGATCCGGTCATCCTCAAGAACCAGAACGGGCAACTCCTTCAAGACAATGGCCAGTTGCAAAATCATCTCGGGGTCGCCTCCGCAGAACGGAACACTCTCCAGAAACAGTGCGACAAACTCACTATTGCGGTCGCCTCCTCGGCCTCAACCCTTAAAACCGAGCAAGAGGCATCCCGGCAGAAGATCGACGGCATGAGCGGTGAACTGGAAGGGCTGAAAGAGGCCCTGGCCAGCAAGGACCGGGTCGAACATCGGCGGGAAAACCTGGTCAAGCACGCCCTCAAACTGGAAGGCAGGATCTGGCAGAGAAAGGTTCTGAAGGGCGTGCCACCCTTCCGCCCGTTGGACGAGCGGCACGCCGCAATCATTTCGGTGGTCAATCTCAAGGGCGGGGTTGGGAAGACCACCGTCGCCGCCAACTTGGCAATGGGCCTTTCCTCCCGTGGCTACCGGGTGCTGATGGTGGACCTCGACTTGCAAGGCTCGCTCTCGGCCCTGTTCGTGAACGAGTCCGTTCTGGCAAAGCGGGAGAAAGATGGCCTACTCCTCCAGCACTTCCTCACCAAAGTGGCGACCCGCCAGAAGGCCAGCCTGCTGGACTGCACCGTCCCTGTCCTTGACGGCATCGCGGCCATCGTCCCCGCGACGGACACGCTTGGGTACGCCGAGGCCAGCCTTACGATGCAATGGCAGTTAGGAGTGGGCAAGAGAGACGTCCGCTTCCTGCTCCGTCGTGGCCTCCATCACAAACAGGTGGCGAAGCGGTTCGACATTGTCCTGCTGGACTGCCCGCCAATCCTCAACGCCTGCTGTCTAAACGCGCTCGCTGCGAGCGACTACGTTCTCGTGCCGACCGTGCCGAGCCGGAGTGCTGCTGTCCGGGTGCCCCTGTTCTTGCGCCGACTGGAGCAGCTGAAACCGTTCGTCAACCCGAACCTCCAGGTGCTGGGTGCGCTTTTGAACCGCACCCACGGCCCCTACCCAAGCCAGTGGGAGCGGGATCTGTGGAGTACGACCCTTACCCAGTGCCAGAACGTCTGGAAACTGCCTATCTAGTGTCCGTCAGGAAATGCACAATCGCTGGGAATTTCCCGGTTTTCCGAGCGAATTCTGCAACGAAGATTGTAGGCCCAACGTCTATCAAGGTAGAGAATTAGGGGCTTTCCACGGGAAATCGTGTCAATCTTCGCTG
>JBBRIK010000697.1:0-4218 GCA_038221045.1 Gemmatales bacterium | reverse complement strand
ATACTTTAGAATGACCGCATCGCCCGGCCTGGAGCATCCATCATGACCTCTCCCTCGACCATTACCAGCATCCTCAAGGAAACACGCAGCTTTCCGCCTCCGGCCGACTTTGCCGCCAAGGCGCACATCAAGAACAAGGACGAGTTCGAGAAGCTCACCCGCGAAGCTCACGATGATCCCGAGGGCTTCTGGGCCAAACAGGCCGAACGGCTGCACTGGTTCACACGCTGGAATCGCGTCCTCGAATGGAACGAGCCGTTCGCCAAATGGTTCGTCGGCGGACAACTCAACGTCAGCGACAACTGCCTCGATCGCCATCTCGACGGCCCACGCAAGAACAAGGCCGCCCTCATCTGGGAAGGCGAGCCGGGCGATAGCCGGGTGCTACGCTATCAGGATCTTCATCGCGAGACCTGCAAGTTCGCCAACGTCCTCAAGTCGCTCGGCATTCAGAAGGGCGATCGCGTCACCATCTACATGCCGATGATTCCTGAGCTGGCCATCGCCATGCTCGCCTGCACGCGCATCGGGGCCGTTCACTCGGTCATTTTCGGCGGTTTTAGCGCCGAGGCCGTTGCCGACCGCAACAACGACGCCAAGGCCAAACTCGTCATCACGGCTGACGGCGGCTGGCGGCGCGGCAAGGTCGTTGGCCTCAAGGAGAACGTCGATAAGGCCCTGGCCAAGTCGCCGACCATCGAGAAGTGCGTCGTCGTCAATCGCTGCAACCAGGCCGTCCCGATGAAGGCCGGCCGCGATCTGTGGTGGCACGAACTGATGGCGTCGGCGTCGCCGAACTGTGCCGCCGAGCCGCTCGACAGCGAGCATCCGCTCTACATCCTCTACACCAGCGGCTCGACCGGCAAACCCAAGGGAATCCTGCACACGACGGCCGGCTACCTCCTCGGCACTGCCCTGACGCACGAGTGGGTCTTCGATCTCAAGGAGGACGACACCTACTGGTGTACCGCCGATGCTGGCTGGGTCACTGGCCACAGCTACATCATCTATGGCCCGCTCTGCAACGGCGCGACGACGGTGATGTACGAGGGCGCTCCCAATCATCCGCGCGAGGATCGCTTCTGGGAGATCATCGAGAAGTATCGCGTCAACCTCTTCTACACGGCCCCGACGGCCATCCGCGCCTTCATCAAGTGGGGCGACGAGTGGCCGAAGAAGCACGATCTATCGAGTCTGCGTCTGCTGGGCACGGTGGGCGAGCCGATCAATCCCGAGGCGTGGATGTGGTATCACGAGGTCATCGGCGGCAATCGCTGTCCGATCGTCGATACCTGGTGGCAGACCGAGACAGGCGCCATCATGATCGCGCCGCTGCCGGGGGCGCTGCCGACCAAGCCGGGTTCGGCAACGCGACCGCTGCCGGGCATCGAGGTCGAGGTGGTCGATAAACAGGGCAACCCGGTAGGCGCCAACCAGGGCGGACTGCTGGTCATCAAGCGTCCCTGGCCGTCGATGCTGCGGACGATTTACGGCGATGACGAGCGCTACCGGCAGCAATACTGGAGCCAGGTGCCGCACTGCTACTTCACGGCTGACGGAGCGCGACGCGACGAGGACGGCTACATCTGGATCATGGGCCGCGTCGATGACGTGTTGAACGTCTCCGGCCATCGGCTCAGCACGATGGAAGTCGAGAGCGCCCTGGTGCATCACCCCAAGGTCGCGGAGGCGGCGGTGGTTGGCAGGCCGGACGAACTGAAGGGCGAGGGCATCGCCTGTTTCGTGACTCTGAAAAGTGGCGAGAAGCCGTCGAAGGAGTTGGAGCAGGAGTTGAAGGACCATGTCGTCCAGGAGATCGGCGCGCTGGCCCGGCCGGACGTGATCAAGTTCACCGATTCGCTGCCGAAGACGCGTTCGGGCAAGATCATGCGGCGACTTCTGCGCGACGTGGCCGGCGGCAAGCACACGACGCAAGACACGACGACGCTCGAGGATTTCACCGTCCTTGCCCGTCTGCGCGAAGAGGAGGAATAAGCGAGGATTCCGGAGCATGTGCCGGAAAGCGTGAGGGTCGTCTGAAGCCGGTCGAGAAAGAGATCGATCGGCTCATCGGGGGCAGTTGCTTGCACTTGCTGCCCGCCTCTTGCTCCACTAGACTCTTGATGGGGGCGGCAAACAACCGTGTCGCCTCGTTACTGGCCACGTCCTCAATGTGACCGAAGCAGGTTTCTCGCCCTCGGGGGGGGAACCAGCAGCCGGATGTGTCTTCCTGCTTCCTGGCGAGTGTCGGAAGTCCAGGCTGATGCAGGAGTAGGAACTTCGGAAAGGTACCGGAGTGGCCGATCGGGCTGGTCTCGAAAGCCTATAGTGCAGTTTCTCGCCAAACCCCGAAAAACGCGGAAACCCCGTAAAACAAGGGGTTTTCGCACTTCTCGGCCTTCCGCCAAAACGTCCCAAAACGTCCCGAAATGTGCGCTTCCGGTAGTACATACTACCGCCCTTCAAACCCCCGGTTCGGACACCGGCGGCGCCGGCTCCGTGAAAACCGGGGGCGCCGGCTCCGTGAAAAGAGGCGCGATGACCCATGCCACAAGCATGTAGACGAGCACACTATTGAGAATGAGACCTGCCAACGTAAGTCCCCATAGCCGCTCAGCACGAACTAGCGCGAACACGCCAAAGAGGAGACCAGGAACGCCGAACCCGAACCAGACACTGAACCCCCACTGGAACCATTGAAAGTGGGGTGCGCACAGGCCCGCTCCCACGCCACACACGAACCCCAGGAAAGGCGTAGACAGCGAGAGTGAGTTCCACACCGGTGCTGCTCGGTCCAGCTCACCATGATTCATCGCAAGTTCCTCAGATAGCCGAACAGTCTGAATGGGCCAACCAACGCCAGTTGATCTAGCAGGGCCGGCCGCAACCTCGTCCGACCGCCTCTCACCTTATCGCCGCTGCCCATGCCACGCAATCGCTTTCTTCGCACTCGGCAAGAGGAGTGTCTTCCCGTCGCCAGGCCAGGAGGTCGAAGACGAGTTGACCGTCGAGGCAGTCTTGCTCCTCATGGACCATCGGCCGGCCGTCGGCGTGGACGGGACGCGGTTCGCCGGCTCAAGGAGTACCTACTGGTCGAGGCCGTTTGCCTTTTGGAGAAGTAGCGAGACCGTAAAGCTCCGGTTCACCCCCCTTTCCATGGTCGCCCCCTCGACTACTTCGGCGTCGGCTGTTCCGCCGCTTTGCGCCAGGCGTCCAGGGTCGCGGCTGGGAGGTACGGGGGCAGTTCCTTGACGCCCAACTCCCGCAGCCGAGTCATCGACGCTATCAGGTCCAGCTCGCATCCCTTGTTGCAGGTCCGGCGGTGGGCCGTGCGTATGTTCTTTTCTGAATCCAGAAACTCTGGGGTCAGCCCCAGCTCGATCACGCCCATGTCGAAACTGATGATGTGCGCGCTTTGCAGTGGGTTGTTAGGCGACGCCGGCTTGGGGCACAGTGAGCAGCGATCCGCTCGTGGGCGCCGAATGTACCTCACCGGCTTCCGCCGACGGTAGGTGAGCCATTCCGCCTCATGGAGAAACGTCCTGCCGTCGAATCCGATGTTTCGCTGGATTCCCGACATTTCCTCACCACCATGCGTCTCAAGTTGAAGGGACTGGTGAGCAATGCGAGCCACAGCACAGCGTCGGTTCGCCATTGTCCGCCCGTCTCGGGGGCCTGTCAACCGAGAAGAAACCGTTAAACCGGAGGAAACCTCTCCATGAACGACGCGCAACCTACCGCCCTCGACCGGCTCGCCGCTCGGTGTGCCGGCGATCCGTGCTTTCTCGCCTGGACGCTGGCGGCCTATCGGCAACGGCTGTGCCGTCGGCCCGGCGCGGCCCTGCCATCGCCCGGCGCTTCGCCCTCGACGCCGTGGCCTTGCGGCGCGTGGTCGAGGAAGGCGCCGACTGAGGACGACCCCCCTGCAAGCAAGCCGCTTTCTTGCTTGGCGCACGGTCCCCGGTCGAGTAGCGTCAGGTGATGAGGGTCGGCAGCGTGCCGATGCCGCGTCTTCATCCTTGAACCCTGGAGTTCCGACTAGAGCAATGACGGGCCGGACATGGCCCGTTGACAATCTGAACTGATGCGTGAGCATCAGGTTACTGCGTCTAGGAAACCGGCCAACGTGAGCCGCAAGGTTCACGGGATTCAGACAGAAGCAGTGCCTATGCCGCGCCCCGCAAGGGGCGACGGCCAGGTGCTGTTCTGTCTGCCCCT
>JBBRIK010000696.1:0-4221 GCA_038221045.1 Gemmatales bacterium | reverse complement strand
GGCGTGCCAGCGTCTCACCGAAGAGATGGCGGGCGATGGTCGATTTGCCACAGCCGGACGGACCGACGATGAGGCCGAGGTTCCAGGGACGCTCCGTCAGAGGCAGTTCGACGTCCCAGGAGAGCGTCGAGGTCTTCTCGGGCGTCAGATCGAACAGCCCGCGCACTTGCGAGACGCGCGGCGATTCGACGACGGGCGATGATACAGTGATTTTCACGTTCTTCCTCCTTACTGAAGACAGCCCTTCATCCCTCGTTCCCACGCTCTGCGTGGGAACGTGCTCTTCGACGCTCTGCGTCGCGTCCGTCTGCGTCGCATCGGTTCGTAAGACGACGCAGAGCGTCGAAGAAGCCGTTCCCACGCAGAGCGTGGGAACGAGGGGGTGCGAGGGGTGGTCTCCCTCCTTCATGACAACAACGCTCGACAGCGCAGCTCTTCCTTCTGGAAGCGCTGCAACAGCGCGATCTGATGCGCCTCGTTGTCGCATTCGATCAACACCATCCACTGTTCAGGGATGTCGCTCATCGTCTCGCGTTTCGCTTTCTCGACCGCCGCGCCGACGCTCTGCCCCGCCGCCTCGACGGCCTCCCAGATTTGCCGGGTCGCTGCCGAGTCCGCCATCGCCCGCAACTCGCTCAGCGTCTGGGCCTCGTACTGGGCCAGCAGCGCCAGCGGATCGATGGCCAGCAACAGGCGGCGAGCCTCGCCGTCATCGACGTCGAGTACCTCGACGTCGATCATCTGCTCGGGATCGAGCGATGCCCGCAGATGGCCGTCGATCAGTTTGAGGCGTCCATCGGAAAGCTCGTACACCAGCAGGCTGCGTGCAAAGCCGATCTCGTCGTAGAGGGCGTGCAGCGCGGCGCGCTGCGATTCGGGATGAACGCGCGGGTTCATCTCATGGGGAATCAGGTCGCCGGCGCGGACGACGAGATGACGTTTGATGCGATTGCGCGGCGCGGTCATCGCGGGCCTCTCTCAGTTGCTCAGTTTGATGTAATCGAGGACGGTTCCGCCGTTGGTATCCGCCGCGACGTCGCTCACCGTCCAGGTCGTGGCCGAGTCGCGCTTGGCGTAGAGCTTGATCGTCTTGGCGGCGGCCACGGTCAGGAGGGTCACGATGGTTCCCGATCCCTGGAACACCTGGCCGGTCGTTCCTCCGAAGGTGATGAGCGTCGCCGTGCCGGTGAGGTCCGTGCCGTCTGTCGAGTTCCGCAGTCGGGCGGTAATCAAGCCGGCGAATCCAGCGGAATAGCTCACGATGCCATGCACCGTCGCCAGGATCAGATAGGTCCCCGCCGAGGGCAGCGAGATCGAGAGGCCGGTGTCCTCATAGGTGCCGTTGGCCGAGGTGATCGAGTGATTCGTGCCGAGCGCCGAACCACCGAACGTCGTCGTCGGCAGAGCGCTCCAGCCCTTCGTGCCGCTGCCGTCGGTCCCGTAGACCTGGCTGTTGCCGGGAGAAGCCGAGTCGCCGGAGAGCTTCAGGCCGCCGAGGGCCGACGTGAGCGACATTTGCGTCGGGACGGTGGCGCTGATCTGATTGGCCGGGTCATTGTAAAGCCAGGTGACGGTGTTCGTATTGGTCAGAGCCGCGGCGACGGCGTCTTGCGCCTGCTCATCGGTGTAACTGCTGCCGCCGCCGCTGGCCTGCCAGCCCTTGTTGCCGCTGACGTCGGTCCCGTAGACCTTGTTCGCGCCGGGAGAAGCCGCATCGCCCACGAGCTTGACGCCGCTCGCGTCGGACGTCAGGCTCATTTGCAGCCGAACGTCCCAGGTAAAGGTGTTGGCCGCGTCGTTGTAGGTCGTGTCGATGGTGTTGGTGTCCACCATCGCGCCGCCCACGGCGTCCTGAGCCTGCTCGTCGGTGTAGGCGGTGACGCTCAGATCGATGCGGGCCTGATTGGCGGCCGGCTGGCTCACCGCGAAGCCGTCCGCCTGATCGAAGATCAGCGTGGTGATCCCTGTCAGCGTCGGGTTGCCGTCCGCTTCCTTCACTGTGATGGCCACGACATACCCCTTCACGAGATAAGCCCGCAGGATATCGCTTCCCCGAATCGAACGCTCGCGCTCAACGTAGACGACGGTGTAAGCGTCGCCGTTCTGATCCGGCACCCAGACCGTCGTCTGACTGATGCCGCCGGGCCACAAGTCCGGCAAGTTGGTCCCCAGCGGCACTTCGAGGGTCGCGGTCCAGAACATGGCGCGATCGCCCTCGTTGCATTCGTTGTCCTGCTGCCAGCGGTCGAGCAGGAAGCCGAACTGTCCCGTAACGTCGGGCGCCGCGGGCGGCAGACTGCCGGCCAGGTAGACGTCAAAAGTAGTGTTCGGCGTGTTCACAGTTCGTTCGTCGGGAAGGTGACGGCGCGGCGATCGAGAAAGACGCGCTTGTATTTCGCGGGCGTCCCTCGATTCACCAGTTCGACGAACACAACGTCGAAGCCGGTGCCGGTCTTGTCGGGGACATACACGCGATTGACCGGGGCGTTCGGATAGCTGTCGCGCACATCGACGTCGGCATCGAGGTAGAGCAGGTGCGTCCAGCGAAACGTCTGATCGCCCTCGCTGGACTCGCTGCCCTGCTGGAACCGCGCGACGAGGCAACCGCCTTTTCCCGCCACGTCAGGAGCGGCGGCTGGCACGTTCGGGCTGTAGTAGATGTCGCAGGTCGTGTTGTTCGCGGGCCGGCCCTTCTCGCGTACCGGCACCCCGGCGGGCCGCACGGCCTTCGGTTTCGGGCGCGGCCGCTGTGGCTGCTTGCGAACGCGGACGATCTTGCCGGGCTTGAGGCGTTTCTTGTTCATGTCAGGATCGGGTGCCGGCGATAGGAAGCGAGCAGGGCGGCGACGCCGAACGCCGGCAACTCGGGGAAGACAGCGGGGTTCTCCTTCGTCTGCCAGTAGAGGGAGGCAACCCACTCGGCGCACGCCTCCTGGACGTCCTCGGGGATTGTGGCGTAGCCGGCCGTGTAGAGGATGCGATAGTTGTCCTGGCCCTCGAGCCAGGCCGCGGGACCGAACAGGTCCATGCCGCGCCGGATCAGCCAGCCGCGCGCCGCATCGACCTCGAAATCGCTCAGTTCATCGACGTGCAACTTCAGCGGCGCATCGACGTCCTTGGCGTTCAGCGCTCCCTGGATGGCACCGAGGTCGGCGCTGGGCCAGAGGCTGTAGATGGTGTCGGGAAGACTGGCGCTCCAGCCGTTGCCGAGGGCGTTGACAGCGTTCTTGAGCGCTTGCAGGGTCACGTTGCCGGCCCAGGTGATGCTCGTGTCGGTACTGGAAGTGCCGGACGCGACGCGAACGAGAGTCAGCCCGGACGCGCCGACGGCGACGGTGGCGCGCTGGTTGGTGCTGCTGCTGTTGCGGATCGTCAGGAGCATCCTCGGCCCGGCGGCGACCCGGCTGAGGCTGACGATCGGATACTGCTTCAATTGCAGACACGATCCGCCCGCGCCGCTGTAGAGTTCGTCGAATGCCTGTGAATCGAACTCGCGCTTGCAGTAGCGCCGCAACGCCCTGGACGCCGCGGTGACGAGGGCGCTGATGGTCGTGTCCTCGGCGCTGGAGAACGAACTCTGATTGATGCTGTACTTGGCGCGAGCGCTGGTGATGAGGTCGGCCATGAGATGCACTCCGAAGGGCCGCTTGCGGCTTTGCAGCAGACTTTGCAAAGCCGCAAGCGGCGGGAATCACGACACGATCTGCGCGACAGCGGCCAGTTTGTCGTCCGAGGCCGGAGCGAAGCGGGGACGCAGGCCCAGGGCGATGGCCCCGATGATGTTCGTCGTGCCGTTGCCGACGGTCATGCGGCCACGCAGGTAGCGGTAGCCGTTGGACATCTCCTCCGACTTCACCGAGATCATCACGATCTTGTTGTCGTCGGAGGCGACGAGTTGCGTGGCAGTCTTGCCTGAGAGGGTTTGACCGCCGCCGTCGCTGGTGTTGGTCGATTCGCGCACCAGGCAATCGACGGTGTTGTCCACGCTGCCGAGTTGGAAGATGAACAACGCTTCGTGAAACTTGCTCATATCGACGTAGTCGGTGTTGACCGTCGAGTTGTTGGCGTTGGCCGGATCGATCTTGCCGACGACCACCGCGCGTTCGTGAGGCCAGCTTTCCATGATGGAATCTCCCGTGTTGAGGGCGAGCCGGGAGCGTGTGCGACCGGAGTCCTGCGGGCGCGCCCGCGACCCGCGCGCCCACACAACAGGCGAGTTAC
>JBBRIK010000695.1:0-4225 GCA_038221045.1 Gemmatales bacterium | reverse complement strand
ACCCCCAGCCCCTCTCCCCAGGATAGGGGCGAGGGGAGCAAGACCGTTCTTCCTCCCCTCGCCCCCGGCTTTGCGGGGGAGAGGGGTCGGGGGTGAGGGGGCGGGGCAGGGGGCGAGCAAAGTAGACGAAAGGTTGAACCCTGACACGATTTGTCCCATAATGCAGCCGCCTGCTCTGGCGCAAAGGCGGACCCATGAACCATCCCGGCTCTCTGGACGATAGCTCACTGCTGCTCACGCTCGAAGAGTGTAGCCAGCTCGTTGCGCACAGTCACGATCCCCACGAGACGCTGACCAACATCGTCCGCCTGATCCGCGATCGCTTTCAGACGGCCGTCTGTTCCGTGTACCTGCTCGAACCCGACGCCCATGAGTTGGTTCTCGGTGCCACGGTCGGATTGGCGGCGGAGAGCGTCGGCCGAATTCGCATGCGCGTCGAGGAGGGACTCACCGGCCTGGTCGCGGAACGGCTCATGCCCATTATGGTCGAGGACGCTTTCAAACATCCGCGTTTCAAGTATTTCCCCGAGGCCGGCGAGGATCCCTATCACTCGTTTCTCGGCGTGCCGCTCATCGAAGGCGGCTCGCTCGAAGGCGTCCTCGTCGTCCAGACGAGGGAGACCCGGCTCTTCTCGACCAGCGAAATTCGCATGTTGGTGACCGTCGCCGCCCAGGTCGCCTCGCTGATCGGCGACGCCCGCTTGCTGGAGAAGGTCGTCGCGGCCGCGCACGAGTCTCAGGGGGAGACGGTCAACGAGGCGGGGCCGCAGTCGTCTGTCTCGGGCGTCTCGCTCAGTCCCGGCAGCGGTCTCGGACAGGTCTACGTCGTCGATGGCTTCGACGAATGGAGGCGGACTGTCCCCTCACGTTCCAGCGACACCCCCCGCGAAAAGCGCCGCCTGGCCGAGGCCATGATCCAGGCCCGCGATGAGATTGGCCGGCTCAGCCTGCGCATCTCCGAACTCGTCGGCGAGGATCACGGCGCGATTCTTCAGGCCCAGTTGATGCTCATGCAGGATCGCAGCATCGAGCAGGACCTGACCGTCTGTCTGGAGGGCGGGGCCAGCGCCGAGGGCGCTCTCTTCCACACGCTCGACAAATACGTCAGCGCCTTCCAGAAGCTGACGACGCCCTATTTTCAGGAGCGCATCTACGACATCAAGGACGTCTTTCATCGCATGCTGTGGCACCTGCGCTCGGGCGATTCGACAGTGGCCGGCTCAAGCCGGGAGCCGGTCGTTCTGCTGGCGCATGAGGCGTCGGTGATGGAGCTGTTCGCCGTCGAGTTGGAGCGTCTCGCGGCCGTTGTGGTCGAGCATGGCGGGCCGCAGAGCCACGCGGCCATCCTGGCGCGGAGCCTCGGCATTCCGATGGTGGGCCAGGTGCGCAATTTCTCGGCCCTGCTGCGTCAAGGCCGGCGTTTGCTCGTCGATGGCACCAACGGCGTCGTCTACGTCGATCCCGCCGCCGACTTCGTCGCGCCGGGGAGCGCCGCCCCGGTCGTCGAGAAGGAGCGCGAGGACATTCCGACCCTTCAGCCGGGGCTGCCGCGGGTCGAGGTGAACATCAACTTGCTCTGCGAGGTCGAACAGGCCCGGAGACAGGGAGCGGGCGGCGTCGGACTTTATCGCAGCGAGTTCCTCTTCCTGGCACGGCGGACGCTGCCGACGGAGGAGGAGCAGGTGGGCATCTATCGCAAGTTGCTGGCCCAGCTCGAGGGCAGGCCGGTCAGCATCCGCACGTTCGATCTTCGGCCCGACAAACTGATGACGTACTCGAACATGAGTTCGTCAGCGGCGAGGCCGTTCGATTGGCGGCTCGTGATGGAGTCGCCGCCGTTGCAACAGTTGTTCCGCGAACAGGTGCGCGCGATCCTTCGCGCCGCCGCTCCGGAGGGAGGCGACTGTGTCCGCATTCTGGTGCCGCTGGTGACGCGAACGGAACTGCTCGATTTCGTGGTCAGCACGGTGAACGAGGCGCGCCAGGATCTGTCGGCGGCCGGCTATCCCTTCGCGGAGCGTGTGGCGCTCGGAGCAATGATTGAGGTGGCGGCGGCGGTGCCAATGGTCGAGGACTGGGCGGAACACGTCGATTTCTTCGCCCTGGGAACGAACGATTTGACGGCGTCCGCGATGGGGGTGGATCGCGACGACCCGGCTGCGGCGAGCCAGTGCGATCCGCTGCATCCGGGTCTCTTGCGTCTGATTCACGGCGTCGTCCAATCTGCCCATCGAGCGGGGCGGCCGGTGACCGTCTGCGGCGAGATGGCGGCCGATCCGCAGGGCTGTCTGGCGCTCGTCGCCTTGCAGGTCGATTCTCTGAGCGTGCCGGTGGGCCAGTTGCGACCGGTGCGTCGGTCGTTGTCGCGTCTGAGTCCCGCCACCGCGCGCGAGTTCGCTCCTCAAATGCTTCGCCAGCGAACGGCGGCTCAGGTGCGAGCGCTGTTGCATGAATGGGGCGCGTGAATTCACGTCACCGTCGTCCGCCAAAAATCGTCGATGTTCATACTGCTTGCGGCAGCGTCGAACCACTGGTCGAGCAGAACCAAGTCGCTGGCATTCTGAATAGTCTGTTCCACTTCGACAGGGATCACTCCGAATCGGCCCCTCAGTACTCGGAGCAAGGAAGCAATCTTGCCCTTGGTCTCACCTTTGATCTCGCCTTTGATCTCGCCTTTGATCTCGCCTTGGGACTCGCCGACCGCAATCCACTCGCGTGCAGTCTGTGATTGGATCATGTTCCACCCGGTAAGAGCCTGTTTCCACACGGCATGACCGATGATGTTCACATCCCCGTCGTCCGCCGAAAATCGTCGAGGTTCATACTGCTTGCGGCAGCGTCGAGCCACTGATCGAGCAGGGCCAAGTCGATCGTATTCTGAATGGTCTGTTCCACTTCGACAGGAATGACTCCGAATCGGCCCCTCAGAACTCGAATCAAGGAAGCAATCTTGCCTTTGGTCTCGCCTTGGGTCTCGCCGACCGCAATCCACTCGCGTGCAGTCTGTGATTGGATCATGTTCCACCCGGTAAGAGCCTGTTTCCATACGGCATGACAACCCGCCGCTTCCGCGAACACCAACGCGAGGAGTCCATACTCCGCACGACGCCGGGCGTCCGGCTCTGCGGACGCCAGCGTCAACCACTGCTGGATGATAGCCGAATCCTCACCGTTTTTCATCAGCGGTATCCACGCCAGAATCGTCGCCGTCGTGGTGTTCTGCTCAATGGCGTCCAGCGTCGTTTTCGCGTCGAGTTCGCACAGGTTGACCTCGCGGAGGGTCAATTCGGTCCGGATGCCCGCCTCGTCCCAGGCCATCGTTCGCGAGGCATCCCCCCTGCCGGTCAAGTTGACGACAGCGGCAGCCATCCAGAAGCGGTCGCCACGTTCCTCGGAAGGCTTCAATTCGAGCCAGACCTGGCCGGCATAGACCAGCATTCGACCGAACAGCAGCGCGTCCGGCTCGATCTGGAACTCGATGATGATGGCCCAGGGGAGATGGCCGTGCCGGATCGCCTCGACAAAGGCGACGGTGTCGCAGATGCGATCGGGTTCGCCGGGAAAGGGAAGCCGCCGGGTGTCGAGCCAGCGGCGGAAGACGAGAGCTCCGTGTTGCAGTTCGAGCAGCCAGCAGAGGAACCCGGCCGGGTCGAGTTTGGCGACCACCCGGCTTCCCTTGTCATAATCGTTCTGGGCCATGACGACATGCCCCGTGCGCGGAGGTCACTTCTTCGGCGTCTCCGGCTTCTCGTCGAACTTGCCATTGTAGGGTTTGCCATCGACCACGCCGTCGATCTCGCCCGCGAACTCCTGTTTGACGCCGAATCTCTTGTCCTTGACGACAAAGCTGGACGCCATCCCTTCCGGATCGTTCTTCTCCTTCTGAGGCTTCAGATCGATCGTGAACTTCGGCTTCGTGATGCCCAACGTGAGCTTGTCCGACTTGATTGGCTTCGCCGTCTTCGCGTCCGGCCCCAGGACGTACACCTTCACCTCCTCCGTCTCGTGATTGACCGTGAACTCCAGATGATACTGTTCCTTGGGGTCCCACTCGATGATGACTCCACCGTTTGGCCCAGGGCCGTGATCGTGATCGTCCTTCGGTTCCTTCTTCGTCGCGTCCTCTTTCTTGTCCTTGGGATCGGTCTTGTTCGTGCTGCACCCCACGGCCAGCAGCGCCAGCAGCAGAGCGGCCGATGCGATCGTCTTCATGGATTACTCCTTG
>JBBRIK010000694.1:0-4230 GCA_038221045.1 Gemmatales bacterium | reverse complement strand
GCCAGGGCGACGACGCGATCGCTGAAGCCGATGATCTTCTGCTTGAATGCGCCCGTGGCGCCGTCCCACAGAATCACTTCCTGAAAACTGCCCGAAGCGATGAACTTGCCGTCCGGACTGTAGGCCAGCGATTCGACCAGCGACAGGTGAGCGGCCTTGACAGGCTTCATGTCCGGTCCAAGTAGTTGCGGATCGACTAGCGAGCGGACGTGATTGCCGGTCGTGCCGTCGTAGACGTGCAATTGATTGCTGCGCGAGGCGACGACGGTCTTCTTGTCAGGGCTGACGGCGACGGCGCGAACGGGCTGCACGTTGGCCGGGGGCAGGCCGACGATGACCTTCGGCTTGGTCCTGATCCCTGACGGCGCCTTGGCACCCTGGTCGATCCACAGTTTGATGAGGGCCAACTCCTCCGGCATCAGCGGCATCTCGGACTTGGGCGGCATCAGCGGCCGGCGCATCTTCGCGGCCGACTGATAGAGCAGGCTGTCATCGCCCTTACCCGGCACGATGGCCTTGCCGCGCTTGCCGCCTTTCATCAGCCCCTCGTAGGTACCCATGTCGAGACGTGCTTCCTTGACGTTGCCGGAGTGGCAAAAGGCGCACTTCTTGACGAAGATCGGCTCGACGTCGTTCTCGTAAGTGACCGGATCCTTACGATCGATCTTGACGATCTTGATCGGCTCGTTGCCAGGGGAGGGCTTGTCCTGCGCGGAGGCAACGAGAGGGATGCACAAAAGAAGTGAGGTCAGAAGGCGTGTGCGCATGGCGGGTATCTCCGAGGGTTTTGCCGCTTGCGGCTTAGCGGTTGCGACCTGCAAAGCCGCAAGCGGCAAAACACGTTTACTTCGTCACATTGACATTGAGCTTCGCTTCGTGAACGACCGGCGTCTTGTCGAACAGCGCCGTCGCCTTCACCGTCAGATTGGCGCGGTTTCCAGGCGCGGCCCCGGCCTGAGACTGAACCATCAGTTTCGCCTCGTTCTGCCCGGCGGGAATGGTCACAGGGGCGATGGTGACGCCCTGCGTTCCCGGCGGCAACACGACCTCGACCTTGAATTCGCCGTCGTAGTTGAACTGGCGCGTGACGCGGACGATCAGTTCTGTCTGCGCCCCGGCCTTGACGTTGACCTGCGGAGACGCCAACTGGAAGTTGGCCAGGCTCTTCGGGATGACCGTCAGCGAGACCGCCGTCGAGGGCAGGACGACCTGCGTGGGCGGCTTGGCCTTGACCATCGGGTCCTTGGCATATGGGATCAGCACCTGCGAGCGAAGGACGATGTTGTAAGTCCCTGGAGGAACATTGGCCGGCACGGTGACGTTGACCTTCGCCTCGGTCGCGCCCGGAGCGATGTTGGCCGCCGCGACCGTCAGACCTGCCGGCAGGGCCGGCAGCGACTGCCCTCCCTGGGCCAGCATCGGCTGAATGGCGAGGGGCTGCTTGAAGTCCGGCCAGAGCCTGTTGAGCTTCAAGGTGATCGATGCCGTGCCGCCCTGAATCACCTGCGGTTTGTCGATGCTGGCCGTCAAGTCGTAGGGGGCCTGGCCGCGAACCGCGAGAGCGAGTCCTCGCTCCAGCCGGCTGACGCGCGGGAAGTTCTGGGCGACCTGGATCGGCCAGGTGATGCCGCCCGGTCTTCCTTCGCGCACCACGCTCTTGCCCCCGATTGTCGCTGTCCCCTTGACCTTGATCTCGCCCGTCCAGGTCGTGGCGGCGGCGGTGCCGCTCAGCACCAGTGCCGTATAGCGCAGCCCGGCTCCCATTGTCTGAGGCGGACAGGTCACGCCAGCCGGCAGACCCTCGACGCTCAGAGCGATGTCGCCATTGAAGCCATCCTTGCGCCAGGCTAGGATCGTCAGTTGCTCGCTTCCTCCCTTGAGGAGGGTGCAGGTCCCCGGACGATAGGAGTCCGAACCCAGGACGATCAGACAGAAATCCTGCTCCTCCGGGACAATCTTCATCCGATAAAGATGACGAGGCCCGAACAGGATGCTGCTCGTCTTGCTGCCGATGACCAGTTGATACTTGCCGTCAGCCGGCACGGCAAAGCGGAAGGGAGCCGGATCATCAGTACGAGCGTAGAACTTGAGGCTGAGTGTATCGGTGTTCGCCACTTCCTGCTGAGCGAAGGTCTGCTTGCCGTCCGCCGAGCGAATCAGGAAGAATGGATAGCCCTCGACGCCGAGTCGCTCGCTGAGCAGATCGAAGAGCAACACGTCGCCCTTCTTCGCCGAGAAGGTGTAGAAGTCGCGATCGCGCCGCTTCTCGATGCGTCCCGCCAACTCGCAAGGCACCTTGATTTCCTGAGCAGTCTCCGGCGTGTCGTTGGGCTGATTCTCAAGAACGACCGGAGCGCGGGCATAGGTGATCAGGTAAGGGTTGGAGGAGCCGGCGGCGTTCTTCAAGCGAAACTCGAAGCCATCAAGGTTGGCGAGATTCGGCCCCAGGTGTCCGCTGTAGAGGAGGCTGCGCTCCGCGTTGGGACCAGGCGGCGGAGTGATGGTCATGGTGAGTTTTTCGAGGGTGCCGCCATCGCTGGCGACTGTCGAATCAGGCTGTCCGCCGGGCAAGTTGCGGCCATAGACCGTCACATCGGCGGGCTTGCCGGGTTCGACCATCGGCGGAAAGACCGCGTCGATCCACGGCGCGGTGGAGACGCTCAGACGATAGAAGAATTCCGGACCCTGCGGACCCGTGATGTGCGTGAACTGGAACAGGCGAACATAATAGGAGCCATCCTCGGGCAGCGTCACGTCGAGAAGGGCATCGGTATCGTTGTGATTGCGATTCTCGCTCAGCGGGCGATTGCGTGAGTCGTACAGCTGCAGGACGGGATGGAATCGGCTATCGATCGAGGAGGCGAGACAACTGATGATAACGCGCTGCCCCTTCTTACCGGGGAAGGTGTAGTAATCGACGTCGGTCCCACTGGCCATCGAGCCGCTGACGGTACTGTTCATCTCGATTTTCTGCGCCTGGGGCAGATCGTTGTTCGGCTCGATTTCCACGAATTCCGTCATGTCGCCGGCGACGAAGGCGCGGGCGTTGCTGACGCCCCACTTGTTGACGAGGCGAACGTCGTACTGCCCGACAGGAACATTGGCCGCGATGGTCACCTTGAACTTGGTGACAACGGGCTTCGGGGCCGGCACGGGCGGCTTCTTCGGATCGGGCTTGGCCGGATCAGGCGGGATGATAGGCTCCGCCTTGATGCCGGGATGGCTGAAGGTGAGTTGGTCCGGCTCTTCGAGGTCCGTGCCGGTGAAGGTGACCTCGACAGTGGTGCCGATCTTGCCGCCATTGGGGAAGACGGTCATCAGCCGCGGCGTGGGCAGGTTCGACGCCTGTTGCTGTCCGAGGGCTTGCTCACCCACCAACAGCAGCACCGGTAGGACAAATGCGGTAAGGGAGAACGTGCGTCTCATTTTTCCTCGCGCGGGTCGGGAAGTCGGAGGGCGGGCGGGTTGGTCGAGTCGGAATCAAGGCGGGGGGCGAGTCGAATTTCTATTCTGGCATCGTAACCGGCTGGGGAGCGCCGGTCAAGCGCCCAGTCAATGTCGCACGCAATCCACGACACGCATCAGTTCGCGCAGCAGCGCTTCGGCATGCTGTTCCCGTTGCTCCACGCTCGCCGTCCGCCGTGCCAGCGCCCCCTCGCGCAATTCGACTCCGCGTCGCTCCCCGCGCGCCTTTTCTTCGTTCTCGCGCCACGTCAATTGCCGTTCCTCCAGAGCGGCCGCCAGGACGGCCACGCGCTTGCGAAGCACCTCCTCCAGGGGAGCCAGCCGCTCGACTTCCCGAGTCAATGTCTTCGCTGACTCCGCGAGCCGGGCCACTCGCTCTTCCGCCTCCGCCAGACGAAGGAATTCCTCGCGTGGATCGAGAACAGTCCGGCGGCGGACCAACTCCTCGCTCAATCGCTCCAGCGTCTGGCGCTCTCGACTCTGCTCCTCCCGTTCGGCCTCCAGGGCCGACCAGCGCTCTTGCAGCGTCCGCTCCATCTCGCCGAGTTGTCGGCGGGACTCGCGCTCGCGCTCGATCAGCGTCAGCGTCTCGGCCCTCACCTCTTCCGCCTCGCGCTGCTGCTCGGCCGTCTGTTCGCGAAATGACTGCAAATCCTGACGCGCCCGGCCCACACGCTACAGTTCGATCGCGGCCTGCTTCTCCTGGGCAATCAGGTCGGTCTCCCGCTCGTCCTGCGACGCCAGCCGGGTCTCCAGTTCCTTCAG
>JBBRIK010000693.1:0-4235 GCA_038221045.1 Gemmatales bacterium | reverse complement strand
CAGTTCAGGTGCCGAGCATTGAGGCAGAAAGTGAGACTTGGCCGCCTCTGATAGCGGCGCAGAGGACAGGAACAAGGCGGTCAGCAACGGATTCGGTCGGAGACACAGGCTGTCATAGAGCAGAGAGTTGACAGCTACGACGCCACCGGCAGCGGTATGATCCTCGGCACCGCCGACTACATCGCTCCCGAGCAGGTCGGCGAGGCTCGCAACGCGGACCACCGCGCCGACATGTACAGTCTCGGCTGCACCCTCTATTTCCTTCTCAGCGGCCAGCCTCCGTTCCCGCATCTTTCGACCCTCGAGAAACTGCTCGCCCATCAGCAGCAGGAACCAGAACGCCTCGAACGCCTGCGCCGCGACCTGCCCGCGGGTCTTGCCGAGGTTGTCGCGCGCATGATGGCGCGCGATCCCACACAGAGGTATCAAAGCATGACTGAAGTGATTGCCGTTCTGCGTCCGTTCACGAATGCCACCCTGGTCCGCCTGGAGACGGGCGACGATACGGCAATGATCCGCCGGCAGGTCCTTGCCGAGATGCGGAGCGAGGAGCCATCGCGCACCACCCTGCTGCCCAGGCCCCCCCGTTCGCGCCGGTTCCTCTGGGCCGCTCTTCTGCTGTTCGCCGTCGTGGCCGCCGCGGGAGTCGTGTTCAAGCTGCAAGGCAAGAATGGCAGCATCGTCGTCGAGGTGATGGAGCCGGACGTCGAGGTGCTGGTCGATGGCGGCAAGATCACCGTTGGGTCGAAAAAGGCAGGGCCAATCGTCCTCGAGGCCGGCGAACATGAAGTGATCGTCAAGCGCGGCGACGAGACGCTGTTCACGCGGACGTTTCGTCTCGAAAAGGGCGGACAGAAGATCATCGAGGCGTCCTGGAAGCCGAAGCTGGCCGATCCCTTCGCCGCGACATCTGCCGGGGTGTTCGACAAGCTCGATCCGGCGAAAATCCCGGAAAAGGAGCGCTTCGACTGGCAGCCAAAGGAACTCGTTGCCGTTCTGGGCGAGTACAAGGAGGAAGGCAAATCGACCGGCGTCTTCAGCCATGTCGCGCTATCGCCGGATGGAAAGCGGCTACTCACGGCCAGCGCCGCCCCCAACCAGCCGGTTCAGTTGTGGGATGTGCTGACCGGCAAGGAACTGAGACGCTGGACGCTGCCGGCGAACGCGGGAGCGTCGGGGGTGGCTTACTCTCCGGCAGGCGACAGCATCCTGGTCACCGGCTCGCACATTCATGCCCGGGTGTGGGACGTCGAGACGGGCAAGGAACGGATCAAGTTCGATCCCGAGCAGCAAGCGGCGCAGCAAGTCATTTTCGGCGGCGTCTACTTGCCGGACGGCGGCCGGGTCGTCATGATCCACCGCGACCGTCACGCCGGTCCCTGCACGCCGCGCCTGTGGGATACGAAGATGGGCAAGGAGTTGAAGGCGTTCGTGGGCCACAGCCGCTATGTCTACGCGGTGGCGTGTTCGCCGGATGGCCGGCTGCTCCTCTCGGGCGGGCTGGACCAGAGCCTGCGGCTTTGGAATGTGGAAACCGCCAAGCAACTGTGGCTATTCGAGGAGAAGGGGAAGGAGGCGGCCATCGGTTGCCTGGCGTTCTCGCTGAAGGGGAACCTTGCTGCCTCCGGGGGATCCAGTGGAGCACCGCCACGTCTGTGGGAAGTGACGGGCCAGGATTTGAAAGAAAGGTTTGTGCTGTCGGGTCCGGCGGCGGACAGGACGATGGCGGCGTTGGCCTTCTCGCCGGACGGGCGAATCCTCGCCGGGGGAACCGACGACGGCCGGCTCTTCCTCTGGGACTGTGCCACTGGTAAGAAACTGCGGGAATGGCAGTGGCGCGGTGCCATCTCGAGTCTGGCGTGGGCCCCGGACGGCTGGCATATCGCGACGGCGAACAGCAATGGCACGGGGTACATCCTGCGCCTGTCCCCGCCGCGATGAATAATAAAGTGGCAAGGATGTCGATCCTGTAGGGCGGCTCTCCTGAGCCGCCCACCTGTCTTCCCGGACGGCTCAGGAGAGCCGCCCTACGTGACTCTCTTTCTTGCCAGGGTAATAGGAGTACTGGACAGCGGCGGTTGAGCATGGGAAAATCGGTCGGACGCTTCAGATTCGATCTCCAGGAGTCCGTGTGTGTACGACGGCGAGTCCGACAACCCTTCTCCGTCGCTCTCCACGTCCCTCAGCCTGCTACAGGGGTTGAAGGCGCAGCAGCCCGACGCCTGGACGTGCTTCGTCCGGATGTATGGCCCGCTGATCTACTCCTGGAGCAGGCGCCGGGGTTTGCAGCCGCACGACGCTTCCGATGTAGTCCAGGACGTGTGCCGGGCGGTCCATCGCGCCATCGGCGAGTTTCGCCATCCGGCCCGCGGCGGCTTTCGGTCCTGGCTTTGGACCATCACGCGCCATCGCATTCTCGACCTGCACCGAACGCGAAAGACACCGGGTGTCGGCGGCAGCGAACATCACGAGGCGATGCAGCAATTGACGCTGGACGAGGCACCGGACGAAGAGGAACGGCTGACCGATGCGAACGATCGGGCGAGTCTGATGCGGCGGGCGCTGGAGTTGATTCGCGGCAGTTTCGAGCAGGCGACGTGGCAGGCGTTTTGGCGTTCGGCTGTCGAGGGCCAACACACCGCTCACATTGCCGCCGACCTCAACCTTTTACCCGCCGCGGTCCGCAAGGCAAAGTCGCGAGTCTTGCAGCGCTTGCGTATCGTCCTTGCCGACCTGGGCGAGGACTTGTGAACAGGGAGCGAACCGCATCATTGGAGCGGAGAAGAGAAAGGAACCGAGTCCTCGCATTGTTACTGCTCGATGCGCAAGGAGCTTAAGGACACCCCGTTGTCACTCGCAGAATTGTTCGTGAGAATCGACGAGAAAATCGCCAGCGACAACCTTGGCGTGGTGTGAGACCCCTGCCGGCTTGTCCGGCAGGTGAAGCAGTTCGACGGCTAACAGGGGCCAGCGGAATCCCTCCTCTTCACGACCCCTGCCGGCTCGTCCGGCAGATGAAGCAGTTCGACGGCTCGGTTAGCCCGCGAACTGCTTCACCTGCCGGACAAGCCGGCAGGGGTCGAGGAGGGTCCGGGAGGTCGAGGGTTAGCCCGCGAACTGCTTCACCTGCCGGACAAGCCGGCAGGGGTCGTACCCGGAGTGGGGGGGAGTAGGGTGGACGTCTAGCCGTCGAACTGCTTCACCTGCCGGACAAGCCGGCAGGGGTCTGCTCTCCAGGCAGGGACCCCACAGTCGAACAATACTTAAGCGCATCGCGCATTGCTCAGTAATCCCGCCTCTCCTCCTTGCGGACGGCCTGCCGCCAGAATAGCCTGACAGGCGCGTTCACGTCCGCGACGCTTCCCGGAGGCGCCCTCATGATCTGGTTCGCCTGCCCTACTTGCAACGCTTCGATCAACTTCGCCGACGACAAGGCCGGCACCCAGGGCGCGTGTCCGAAGTGCGGCCAGCGCGTGCAGGTGCCGCAGAGGCTCGCATCACCCCCGGAAAAGACCGTCCTCGACAAGTTGTCCCCGGAGGTTCCGGAAAGGGAAGCGATTCCCGCCGGCGGTCAACGGCCTGGCGCTCCGGCGGTGGTACCGAGAACTCTTTGTCCGCGCTGCCGTCAAGAGGTGGGTTGTCCTCCGGAGTTGGCGGGGAGATCGGTCGTATGTCCCCACTGCGGCGCGATGTTCAATTTGCCTGGGGGACAGCCCGTGGCCGCGCCGGCGCCCATCACGACACGGCCAGGAAGGGCTCCGATTGAGTTTGATGAGCCGCAGCCGGCACCGAAGCGCCGCGAGCGAAGGCCCGAGATCGACGAGGAGGAAGAGGACGACCGCCCACGACGGAGACGGCGGAATCGGGATCACGACGACTTTCGGCCCGACCCCGGCCCCGGCCCAGCAGCCATCCTCGGATTGATATTCAGCTGCATCGGCTTCTTCTTCGGAATCCTGATCCCCTTCAGTTGCGGCACATCCATCTACATTGCCCTCCCCACATCCCTCGGCGGATTCATTATGTCCCTGTGCGGGCGCCCCAGTGCGGCGCGCACCCTCGGCATCGTCTTTGGCGCGATCGGACTCTTGCTCTCCGTGCTGGTGTTCTTCGCTCTCGGGGCCGTCTTTCGGATTCGTTGATTCATCGACTCGCACTTGCCACTGACAGGAGGGGAGCGTCCTGCTATGGCCTTGTTCCCTGCCGGAAGGGGATTCCAGCAGGGTACATGGCCG
>JBBRIK010000692.1:0-4241 GCA_038221045.1 Gemmatales bacterium | reverse complement strand
GGCCATTACTGGCCCCGCTCGCCGGGCGAATCGGACAATCGCACACAGAAGAACTACCAGGGAGGGATTCCGCTGCGTTACCTGGGCCGTGTTGTCAGTAAGGGATGTCCTCGGATGCTCGCCAAGAGTCGGCCCAGTCCCAACGAGATACGAGGCGTTCAAGCCGCCCCGGCGCAGCGCGGGTTCCCCGCGTTGCTGGTGAAGCCGGGAATGTATCAGTCTGCGAAGCGAGTCATCGACTTCATCCTGGCGATGTTGATTAGCGTGTTCGCCCTGCCGCTCATTCTCATAGGGGCGGCGCTGGTCCGGTTGACCTCGCGCGGCCCGGTGTTCTACTCGCAGATTCGCCTGGGACTCAACGGGCAGCCCTTCCACATCTACAAGATTCGCTCGATGGTCGTCGATAGTGAGAAGAACGGCGCTTGCTGGAGTAAACCGGGCGATCCGCGTGTCACGCGCGTCGGCCGTTTACTGCGCAAGACGCACATCGACGAACTGCCGCAGTTGTGGAACGTCCTCTGTGGCGACATGAGCCTGGTCGGTCCGCGCCCGGAACGTCCGGAATTCGTCCCAAGCCTCGAACAGGCCATTCCTCGCTATCGTGATCGACTGCAGGTGCGTCCCGGCCTTACTGGTTTGGCACAGGTGCAGCTGCCGCCGGACAGCGATCTGGAGAGCGTGCGCCGTAAATTGGCCTACGATCTCTTCTACATTGGGCATCTCAGCCTGTGGCTCGACCTGCGCTTGATCTTCGTCACCAGTTTCTACTTGCTCGGCCAGTCGTGCCGCTGGCCGTGCAGGGTGATGCGTCTTCCTGAGGAAACCGCTGCCAAGAAGAACTACGATGGCCTGACGCGCGAACGCGATCGGGAGCCGCCTCCTCCTGCTTCTCCTGACCCGGCGCCCGTTCGCGTCGAGCCGCAGACCGCCTGAACTGGCCCGTATTGTGACCCCTGACCCCATTCACCTGCTGCACCTGACGCACCGGTTGCCCTATCCTCCCGACAAGGGGGATCGGATCCGGACGTATCACACGCTGAAATATCTTTCGAGCCGTGTTCGGGTCCATCTCGCCGCCCTGACCGACGAAGCGCCGGCTCCTGGCGCGGAAGACGCCCTGCGAGAACTGTGCGAGAGAGTAGATATTGTGCCGCTGGCCGGCCTGGGCCGCTGGGCGCGAGCGCTCGGATCGCTGGCGTGGGGAGGCTCGATCACCGAAGGCGCGTTCCATTCGCCCGCCCTCGCCCGGCTCCTGGAGGCGCGGTGCCGCGAGGTGCGTTTCGACTGTGTTTTGGCCTCCTCGTCGGCCATGGTTCCTTACCTCCGGCGCGGGCTGTTGAGCAAGGTCCCCGCCGTCGTCGATCTGATCGACGTCGACAGCCAGAAGTGGTTTGATTACGCTGTCGCGAGCAGGATCCCCAAGAAGTGGCTCTATCGTCTCGAAGGGCGACGGCTGCGGAAGCTCGAAAGAGACTTGCCGCGCTGGACGCGAGGCGTCGTCCTGACGACGCCGGCGGAGGTGGCCTTGTACGAGGAGTTCGCCGGCGAGAAGACGGCCTGCGCCGTGGCCAACGGCGTCGATCTGGACTACTTCCGCCCCGCGCCGCCGTCCGCTGAGGTGTCCTGCGTGTTCGTCGGAGCGCTGGACTACAAACCCAACGTCGATGGTGTCGTCTGGTTTTGTGAGGCGGTATGGCCTAAGATTCGGGAGCGGCGCAGGGAAGCGAAGCTGTACATCGTCGGCCGCCGGCCCGTCCCCGCCGTCCAAAAGCTCGCGGAGGCAGCCGGCGTCGAGGTGATTGGGACGGTGCCGGACGTCAGGCCGTGGGTCGAGCGCGCGGCCATCGCGGTCGTACCTTTGCAGATCGCTCGCGGCGTGCAGAACAAGCTCCTCGAAGCGCTGGCGATGGCGCGTGCCGTGGTCGCGTCGCCGGTGTGCCTGGGAGGACTGCAAACGATTCCGGGCAAGCATCTGCTGGCCGCGACGACTCCGGACGAATGGACCGCCAGCCTGCTCGCCCTGTTCGATGACGCGGACTGGCGGCAGCGCCTGGGGACGGCAGGACGCACGTTTGTCGAGGAGCATCACTGCTGGGATCGCTGTCTGGCACCGCTGGCGGAGTTGCTGCGAATCTAGCCGCGACCGGCATGAGGATCAACATGACGACTGCGACCGAAGTGAAACCGATCGTGCCGAAATCGCCGCCTGCCGACGAAATGCCGGTGACGGTCATCGAGGCGCGTCCCGCGTGGAAGGTGGTCGATTTCCGCGAACTGTGGCGGTATCGCGAACTGCTCTACTTCCTCATCTGGCGCGACGTCAAGGTTCGCTACAAGCAGACCGTCCTTGGGGTTCTGTGGGCGGTCATCCAGCCGCTGGCCACGATGGCCGCGTTCACCCTCTTCCTCGGCCAGGCATCCGGGGTCGTCGGCGATCTGGGCTATCCCTACTCGCTCTTCGTCTTTGCCGGCCTCTTGCCGTGGATGTTCTTCGCGGGGGCAGTTGCCTCGGCGGGTCAGAGTATCGTCGGCAATCAGAATCTCGTCACCAAGGTGTACTTTCCGCGCCTCATCATTCCGCTCAGTGCCATCGGCATCGGTCTGCTCGACTTCCTCATTGGCTTCCTATTACTTCTCGGCCTGATGGGGATTCATGGCGTCTGGCCGGGGTGGAACGTGTTCTGGGCGCCGCTGCTGTTTCTGCTGCTGATCGCGGCGGCCCTGGGAGTCGGCATCCTGCTGTCGGCCCTGACGGTCGCCTATCGCGACTTTCGCTTCGTCGTCCCGTTTCTTGTGCAGCTGTGGATGTTCGCGACGCCGAGCATCTACATGCAGGCCGAGCGAACGCTCGGGCCGCAGGCGCAGGCGTTGTTGCCGTTGAATCCGGCTTATGGATTGATCTTCAACTTTCGTCAGGCCGTCCTCGGTGGGCCGATGGACTATTACGCCCTCGGCATGTCCGCGATGGTCAGCGTGACGCTGTTGGTGCTGGGTTGTTCGTATTTCCGCCGCGTGGAGAGGACCTTCGCGGACATCATCTGACCGGCCGCGAGCGGCTTTGCAGGCGACTCTGCGAAGCCACTCGCGACGACAACGGAGGAACGATAATGGACGATCTGTTCCTGGATCTATTCCTGGCTGCAATGCGTGTGCTGACTCTGGGAGCGATCTTCGCCCTCCTGGTGGGGGTGCCGCTGCGGATGCGCTGGATGCGGACGCTGGCCTGGAGCCTCGCCGGGGTGGGAATGCTGTCCTATGCCGTAACGATCGTCCGCGACGACATGGGCGATGGACTGCGTGCCTACGACCTCGAATACTTCTGGCAGAGCGGCAACTTGATGCGCGAGGGCAAATCGCCCTACGAGCAGCCCTGCACCATGAACCCACCCACTGCGTTCCCGCTTTACTGGATCGTCAGCGCCGTTTCGTTCGACGAGGCCCGCCTGCTCTGGACGATGTTGCTTGCGCTCGGAGCGACGACATTGATCGTTTTCGCACGGCGAATCCTGATCGATGCCGGCGACGAGAACGCCCGCCGGCTCGAATGGCCAATTATCGCCGTCTTGACCACCGTCGTCTGTCTGTCGCGCTCGAACCGCTTTGGGATTGAACTGGGACAGTTGGCCCTACCGGTCACACTCTGCCTTTTCTGGGCCTTCCGGTCGCAGCTGCATGGCAAGTCTATCCAGGCCGGCATTGGCCTCGCTCTCGCCAGCGTCAAGACGCCGACGCTGCTGCCGGCGCTGATCTTCTTCCTCCGCAAGCGCGAGTGGAAGACCTGGCTCGTGATGAGCGGAGCCGGCGTGGCGCTGGTGCTGTCGATGACCGCGCCCTGGGATATCGTGCCGCGCTGTCAGGAGTGTCTGCGGAACATCGCCGGCACGCGTGAACCGGGCAAGATCGACGATTACGAGATCAACAATAGCCGCAACAATAGCATGATCGCCTTCAACGTGCTGTTCAATCGGCTGGGCATTGCGGATCGCGGCACCGTCGCTCTGATGCAAAACATCGCTCAACTGGTCCTCGGACTGTGGGTCGCCTGGCTCGTTCTGGGGCCGAGCCGTCTCGAAACGCCGGCCGCGCTTGCGGTCGTTGCGGTCTTCTCGATGCTGTTTATGTACCATCGAATTTACGATTTGGTTCTCCTGGCCATTCCTTTGACCTATGCTTTCGGTAAGGCCCGTTCGGAGAAGGGAGCGAGCCGATGGTTATTCGTGGCCTGTGCCGCCTCCATGCTA
>JBBRIK010000691.1:0-4243 GCA_038221045.1 Gemmatales bacterium | reverse complement strand
TTCGGGTGCTTCTGCACCGGAGCGTTGTGGTTGTCCCAGAGGTTGCCGAACTCGGGATCGTAGCCGTAATCGACCATGACGAATCGCGCTCCCGCCTCGACGAGACGGCGCGCCAGCAGACAGCGCTGGCCGATCTTCGTCATACCGTAGCGCTCGCGCAGCGACGCTGGCTCCTGGCTCAGCTCAAACGCCTTCCGCACCGATGGAGCGAGCAGCATCTCGAACGCTCCCTGAAACTGCCGGCGCATCGCCTCGGTCTGTCCGCGCTTGTCGAGTTCGCGCAGGCTGGCGTCGAGTTGCTCGCGCAGAGAGCGGCGATTCTGAAGCCGAGCCGCGCTCATGTCGGCGGGCAGACCGAGCGCCTGCTGGTTGAAGTCCTCTTCGGACGCCTCCTTGACCTGGGCGGTGAAGTCCTCGTCCTTCGGCTTGCCGCCCGTCGGGAAGGGATCGTACTCGCGGCCGAGCCAGCCGCCGGTGAACATGTTCTTCGGCGGCGGGCCAGGACGAGTCGTCCCTGGAACGGCGATGTAGCCGGGCAAGCCGCCGCGCGGCCCCAGCACATGCGACACCAGCGAGCCGACGTTTGGCTCCGTCGTCAGTTGACTCGGACCGACGAGCCGTCCGGACAGCGCTCGCGCCTGACTGTGAAAGTGATCGTCGTTGCCGGAAGTGAAACTGCGGACGACGGCCAGCAACTTCGCGGCGCGGGCCAACTCCGGCATCACCTCGCCGAAGCGGACTCCCGTGAGAGCGGTCTGGATCGTGGTGCGCGGGCCGCGAATCTCGGCCGGCGCATCGGGCTTGGGATCAAACGATTCGAGGTGCGTGACGCCGCCCGCCATCCACAGGACGATGACCGATTTCGCGGTGCCAGCGAGCTTCTCGGCAGCCGCCGCGCCCGGCAGGAACGTCGAGGCGAGGCCAAGGGAGCCGATGCGAAGCAGATCGCGGCGGCTAAGCATGCCATGCCAGGCGGCGGGAGTGGATGGAGACATCGGCAGGATCCTTGTCAGCAGGCAAGGGCGGCAGCAGAGGCAGGAGTGAAGATGATCTTACCCCGCCGGCCAAGCAAATGCCAGTACTCAGGCGGGTTCTTCCCTCAGCCGGCGAAGAGGTCGTCAACCGCCAGCTTCCATCCTGGAACAGCAGGTTCGGCCTCCGCGACGTCGCCTCGCCGATAGACTGTGGATTGCATGGGGGAGGCAGACCGATAGACCAAAATATCCCCGGTCCCATTGAGGAATTGTAGTATAACCAGCGAACAATCCGCCCGACAACGTGGAACACCTCCTCCCGGAATCCCGACCATGAAACGGTTTGCCTTCGCTCTCCTCTCGTGCCTCTTCTGCTTCACTCATGCCGTCCGCGCCGATGACCAGGCAGCCGGGACGCAGCAGGAAAAGAAGTCCGAGAAGGCCGGTCTGAACTATCTGCTCTCTCTCCCGGCCGGATACGACAAGGCTGACAAGCCCTTCCCGCTCATCCTGTTCCTGCACGGGGCCGGCGAGACGGGCAGCAAACTCGACATGGTCAAAAGGCACGGGCCGCCGAAGCTCGTCGAGAAGAAGAACGACCTCGGCTTCATCGTCGTGTCGCCGCAAGCTCCGACGCGGCGCTGGACGGCCGACAAACTGCTGACGCTGCTCGATGAGATCGAGAAGACCTACAAGGTCGATAAGGATCGCGTCTATGTGACGGGCCTGAGCATGGGCGGCTTCGGGACGTGGAGCCTGGCGGCGGCAGCGCCGGGGCGCTTCGCGGCCATTGCACCCATCTGCGGCGGCGGCGATCCGAAGACGGCGGAGAAACTGAAGGGACTGCCGATCTGGGTCTTCCACGGAGCCAAGGACAACGCCGTGCCGCTGAAGCGCTCGGAGGACATGGCCAAGGCGCTCAAGGAGGCCGGCAACGAAGCGAAGTTCACCGTCTATCCCAACGCGGGCCACGATTCATGGACGGAGACGTACGACAACCCGGAACTCTACAAGTGGTTCCTGGCGCACCCTCGCGAAAAAGGAAAGTGAGCAGCGTGCTGCCGTCGCGCTGGGGGCACTGAGTGCGAAGCGCCATTCTCAATCGTTGGTCCTTTTTGATTGACGCAGCCGCGTCTCATGCTCCATAATAACATTTGAGATCGAATGAGCTCTTCTTCCGATCCGATGATCGGAAGAAGATTTGAACCAGTTATCTAGACGAGGTCCGCGATCTTTGGGGACGCTCGCCGTTTCGCAGGACGGGATTCGGCGGCGTATAAACGAAGAACGCGGAGAGCAAAACCAACCCTCCCCAGGCATTCCCTGGGCCAATGAGGGCGGATCGAGTCACGAATTGAACGTGCTCTTCTTCCTGCTGTGCGTGTTGCTGGTCCTGGGCGGAATCCGTGTGGGAAAGGCCCTTTCGTCTTTCTCGGGCGGACAGCCGGTCCGGAGGCGTCGCGCGCCGGAACCTCCCGCAACTTTGCCGTTGCGGGCCTCCATCGGGCGTGTGCCGTTCCTCTACCGCTTCCCTCCACTTCGCCAGTCGAGCATTCGAGCGGGGCCACCGCCCTCGCCGCGGTTGTGACTCGTCGCCGGCTGTCCCTTTCTGGGTTCCACAGTCGTCGGCGGTTCTCCCATGATGGTTGGCTCCCCTCTGGCCGGTCCTGTGCGCTGGCCTGGAGGTTCTCCGCGCGTCTTCGGCGTCCCGGACGTTCGCGTCCTCGGGAAGGAGTGCGCCGGTGGACCCCTTGTTGGTAACCGTCATTACCAGCCTGGCCCTGCTACTCGGACTGCTGCTCGGCTTCGGAGGCGCTCGCCTCGCCGACCGCGCTCGCATTACCAGTAGCCGATTCCAGGCTTCCGAAATCATCGCGAATGCCAAACGCGAATCCGAGAATCTCGTCAAGAAGGCCGCGCTGGACTCGAAGGAGGACACATATCAGAAACGCGAATCCCTCGAACGCGAGGCCGACCAGAAACGCAACGAACTCCGCGAACAGGAACGCCGTCTCGAAAAACGCGAAGACAGCCTCGAACAGAAAGAGCAAGCCCTCAGCAAGAAGGAACGCTCCGTCGATCATGGCCAGCGCAAACTCAGCGAACGAAAGGTCGAGGTCGAAAAACGCTTGCTGGAAGTCGAGGAACTGCATCAGAAGCAACTGGCCGAGCTGCACCGGATCACCGAGATGTCGCGCGAGCAGGCCCGGACCTTGCTGCTCGAACGGCTGACCACCGAGCTTTCCGACGAGATCGCCCTACGTCTGCGCCGCCATGAGGAGAACCTCAAACTGGTGTGCGACGACAAGGCGCGCCAGATCCTTTCGACCTGCATTCATCGCTATGCGGCCGAACACACCGCCGACACGACGGTCAGCACGGTCGATATCCCCTCCGACGACATGAAGGGACGCATCATCGGCCGCGAGGGACGCAACATCCGCACCTTCGAGAAATGCACCGGCGTGGACGTCATCGTCGATGACACGCCCGGCATCGTCATCGTCAGCGCCTTCGACAACGTCCGCCGAGAGACGGCCCGTCTGGCCTTGCAAAAGCTGATTCAGGATGGACGCATTCATCCGTCGCGCATCGAGGAGGTGGTGATCGAGACGCAGGCCGAGATGGACAAGCACATCATGGAGGTGGGCAAGAAGGCGGTGATCGAGGCGAACATCGGCAGCCTGCATGACAAGCTCACGCAACTGATGGGCCGGCTCAAGTTCCGCACCAGCTACAGTCAGAACGTCTTGCAGCACTCGCTCGAAGTGGCCTACTTGTCCGGCATGATGGCCGACGAACTGGGACTCGACGGCAAACTGGCACGGCGCTGTGGTCTCCTGCACGACATCGGCAAGGCGGCCGACCACGAGATGGAGGGCGGACATCCCAAGATCGGCGCTGAGTTGGCCAAGCGCTATGGCGAGACGAGCAAGGAAGTGCTGCACGCCATCGTCGGGCATCACGACGACGTGACGGTCGATCACATCTACACCGTTCTCGTCGCCTCCGCCGACGCGATCAGTTCGTCGAGGCCGGGGGCGCGCCGCGAAACGTTGGAGAAGTACGTCAAGCGGCTGGAGGAGTTGGAGGCGGTGGCGTCGGGCTTTCCGGGGGTGGAGCATGCGTACGCCATCCAGGCCGGCCGCGAGGTGCGCGTGATCGCCAATGCCTCGCAGACGTCCGACAGTGACGCCACTCGGGTCTGCCGCGAGATTGCCCGCGCGATCGAACAGCAGTTGCACTATCCGGGCGAGATCAAGGTGACC
>JBBRIK010000690.1:0-4248 GCA_038221045.1 Gemmatales bacterium | reverse complement strand
AAACGCGAAACGGTGATGCTCGAACGAGCCAGAGGATCGCTAAAATGACCGGAGCAACCCGGTCCCTGGCTCACGGAGCGTCCCATGGCGCGGAAGAAGCGACAACCGGATGGAGACCGCCCAAAGCGCCGAAGCTCGTCTCGGCCCGACCCTGGAGACCTTCCCGATCGTCGAGTGATGGAAGGAGCGCTGCAGCAGTTTGCCCATTCGCAGCGGGGCGGCGCCGATCGGGACACCCCGCTGAGTAAGGCTCAGGCCCTGATCTATCAGGCGGTCGAGGGCAAGGATCCGTCCCTTCGCGTCCAGTCTGCGAAAGAGGCTCTGGCAATCTGCGCTGACTGCGCCGATGCCTACGTTCTTTTGGCCGAACACAGCCGCAGCCGCAAGGAAGTCCTCGATCTGTACCAGAAGGGAGTCGCCGCCGGCGAACGGGCCTTGGGGCCGGAAGCCTTTCAGCGCGACGCCGGCCACTTCTGGGGCATTCTCGAAACCCGGCCGTACATGCGCGCCCGGTTCGGTCTGGCTCACTCCTTGTGGACCGCCGGCCAACGCGAGGAGGCCGTCCCGCACTTGCAGGATATGCTCCGTCTGAATCCCGGCGACAACCAGGGCGTTCGCCACACGCTCGCGGGCTTTCTCCTCTTTCTGGACCGGGACGCCGACCTGGCCCATCTCCTTCAGCAGTACCCGGACGAGGGATCGGCTGCCTGGACCTACACCCAGGCGTTGCTCACCTTTCGGCACGAGGGAGATACGATTGATGCCCGCCGGTTGCTGAAGACGGCCCGGAAGACCAACAAGCACGTCCCGGATTACCTGCTGGGGATGAAGTTCCCGTCGTCCCGAGAGCCTGGCTACTACAGTCCCGGCGACGAGACCGAGGCCCTGAACTACATGGGGAGTTTCCTGGCCGGCTGGAAATCGACGCCGGGAGCAATCGCCTGGCTTCGGGAGAACGTCAAAGCCAAGAATAAAACGCCATCTCCTCAGCCGAAAGGGCCCCTCGGCTTCATCAAGAAATGGCTGGGAGATCGGTTGCCGCAAGAGGACGACGTGTGGCAAGCGGACTGCCGCCAGCTTCCCGCCTGGATCAAGATCGGTGGAGAAAAGGTGCGTCCGTGGACGATCCTGGTGACGAGCCGCAGCAACGAGCTGGTCCTGGCTCATCAGCTACCTGAAGAAGCCCCTTCATCCGCGCTGCTCTGGGACACGCTGGTGCAGGCGATGCAGCACCCGGCGGCGGGGGAGCCGCACCGGCCTACCGAGATTCAGGTCCGTCCCGACGAACGCTGGGAGTCCTTGAGGCCCCACATCGAAGAGATCGGTATCGGTCTGGTGGTGGACAGCGAACTCGACCAACTCGACGGCGTGTTCGACGAGATGATGGCCCACGTCTGCGGCAAGCCTCAGCCGGGTCTGCTGGATGTCCCCAGAGTCACGCCGGAGCAGGCCGGCCATTTCTACGAGTCCGCCGCGTTGTTCTTCGCGCAGGCCCCGTGGAAGAAGGTCGGCTACGAGGCAGCGATCAAGGTCGAGTGCGACAAGTTTCAGAGTGGCCCCTGGTATGCCGTCATCATGGGACAGTCGGGCCTGACGACGGGCCTGGCGCTGTACGAAGACCTGGGCATGCTGAATGCGATGTGGACAGGCGATGCTGCCGATGAGGACAACGGCCGGCAAATGGTGGGTACGAGTGTCCTGTTCGGCGAGGAATCGGACCTTTCCGTGGCGGACCTCGATGCGGCGCAGCAGTACGGCTGGAAAGTAGCTCGCCCCGACGCCTATCCCTCGATCTTCCACAAGGAGCGCGGTATGTCGATACGCCCGCCGCTGTCCTGGGAACTCGAGCTGATGGCGGCGTGCTTGCGGGCGATCCCGGATTTCGTGAGCCGTCACAAGCAGGACGATCCGGCCAGGGAGGAAGTGACGGTGCCGGTTACGGCAGGCGAAATGAAGCTGGTGTTGTCGTGGATGACAGAGAGTGAAGGAAGGAACGGCGAAGGTTCTTGATGCGCTGGATAGCGCGGCTCCTCCGAAAACGAGCCCCGACACTTTTTGTTGCCCTGGACCAATGCCATCTGGTCACACAAGCAGGATGCGCCGGTTTCACAACGCGGGGAAAAGGAGGAATCCTGGGAGGAGGAACTTTTCCAATGACTTCCAGCGTCATCTCGTCGATGATGTACAAACGATCTATACTGATGAGATAGACTCCTCAGGGGGAGAGCAATCATGGCAGCAAGCAGAATCACCCCCTTTGAATCCCTGCTGGATCAGGAACTTCGGCTCTCAGGGGAGAAAACGGGGCCGGTTGTTCTCGATCTCTTTGCAGGTTGTGGCGGACTGGCGCTCGGCTTTGAAGCCGCCGGTTTCCTCACCATCGGTTTTGAGATGAACGAGGACTGCTGTGCGACCTACCGCAATACTCTCCACTCTCCCTGCCATCAGCAGCGTCTCACGACAGGTCAGGAACTTACGGACGGAGCAGAGATCATCATCGGCGGTCCCCCCTGCCAACCCTTCTCCGTGAATGGCCACCAGAACGGCAACCAAGACGAACGCGACGGATTCCCAGCCTATCTCTCAGCCGTCGAGCGCTACAAGCCCAGGATTGCGGTTGTCGAGAACGTCCGGGGGATGCTCTACCAGAACCATGCCTATTTCGAGACTATCGTTGAGAGGCTGGAAGGATTGGGCTATCAGGTCGCCTGGCGGCTTCTGAATTCCGCGGACTATGGCGCACCGCAAAACCGGGAACGACTCTTCATCGTCGCTCACAAAGGCATTTTCGACTTCCCCGTACCAACCCATGAGGGATGCCCCATCACAGCGGGGGAAGCACTGGGCGAGATGGCGTTCTCAATCCCTGAAGGGGCGAAGTTTCTCACACCCAGCATGGACGTGTACGTTGCCCGCTATGAGAAGGCGTCCAAGTGTATCAGGCCGCGCGACCTGCACCTCGATCAGCCAAGCCGCACCGTCACCTGTCGAAACCTCAACGGAGCGACGGGCGACATGCTCCGCATTCGCTTGCAGGACGGCCGCCGCCGGCGCCTCACCGTGCGAGAGGGAGCGCGGCTCCAGAGTTTTCCCGACTGGTTCACGTTTTGCGGCAACGAAGGGAGCCAATTCAATCAGGTCGGTAATGCCGTTCCTCCCTTGCTGGCCAAGGCCGTCGCTCTGGCTGTTCGGGCCTGCCTGGAAGGTCAGGCCCAAGGGGTCAGGCCAGGGCGAGTGCGGGAGCGAACTTTTTTTTCGTGAGAGCGCAGCCATGCCCAAAGTTGAAGAAGCGCAAGCGGTCCTCCAGGAACTGGGGATGCCGGTGGCTCAGCAATCCGACCTGGCTGCCTATGCTCTGCTTGCCTTGGCCGGTCTTCGGGAAGATACACCTTGGGACATGGCACAACGGCGGCTGCTGCGAATCCACGACATCAACATCTTCACGAGTACCCACTACACCAGAAACTATGCCGAAAACTCCCGGGAGTCGTTCAGAAAGTCAGCGCTCAAGCAGTTCGTACAAGCGGCGATTGTCGAGAAGAACGCGGACGACCCCTCTCGAGCAACCACAAGCGGAAAGACTTGCTACTCCCTCTCAGAAGAGGCCCTTTCTGTGATTCGGGCGCGTGGGAAGCCGGAATTCAAGACCCAGGTCGAAGCCTTCCTCTCGAAACAAGGCTCTCTGCGAGAGAGATACGCTGCGATCCGTAAACGCCACATTATCCCTGTTTCGCTCCCGTCCGATTTGAAGCTCGAGCTTTCTCCTGGAAGGCACAACCAGTTGCAGGCGGCCATCGTGAACTTCTTCTGGCCGAACTTCGTGCGAGAAGGCAAACTGCTTTATCTGGGGGACACCTCGAACAAGAGCCTGTATGTGCAGGAAGCAGAACTGCAACGAATCGGGCTTCCGTTCACGAAGGATGGCAAGTTTCCAGACGTCGTCTTCCTGGAGGAAAAGAAAGGCTGGTTGGTGCTGGTCGAATCAGTCACCTCGCACGGGCCGGTGTCGCCGGAACGCAAGATCGAATTTGAGGAGATGCTCGCGGATTGTTCCCTGCATCCGGTCTTCGTCACGGCGTTCCTCACCTGGCAAGAGTTCAAGAAGGAGATCGCCAAGATCGCCTGGGACACAGAAGTTTGGCTTGCGGAAGTGCCAGAACACATGATCCACTTCAACGGACCAAAATTCCTCGCCCCGATACCCGAAGAAGAGAACAAAGTTTAAGAAGGCAGACATGGGAGACCGCC